>JAEYRC010000255.1 GCA_023409675.1 Bacteroidota bacterium | reverse complement strand
AGGCGGTACAGGGTGTGGTTAAAGGAAACCCGAACAAATACTTTGCGCAGGTATTTCAGGCGCTGCGTATTTCGGTTAATGATGAACTGGGAGCATTAAAGGAATTGCTGGAACAGATTCCTGCATTGCTTGTTCCAGGTGGACGGGTAGCGATAATAACTTTTCATTCCCTTGAAGACCGCCTGGTAAAACAGTTCTTTAAACAAGGGGCATTCGAAGAGCAGCAGGAAGAAAATCCATTCATATATTCCACCGTGGTGAATCCCCTGAAAGTAATATCGAAAAAACCGGTCTTACCCGGTCAGGAAGAAATTAAACGCAATCCGCGTTCGCGCAGCGCGAAACTTCGGATAGCTGAAAAGATAGCCGGATGATATTCCGGCAGAAGAGCAGGACAAGGACAATGGACAAAAACACGCTGCGGGACGGTGAGTAACTGTCCCGCAGCTATAAAAAGCAATTATGCAAAAACCGGAAAGTGTTCCCAGGCATCTCCTCAGAAAATGGCTGAGCTATAAATGGCTGGTGAGGAATTTTCCCTTCTTCCTGTTCTTATCGGTGCTTGCGGTGATCTATATCTATAACGGTCACTATGCGGATAAAACGGTGCGGAATATAAATCGGGAGAGTGCCCTGCTAAAGGAACTGCAGTATGAATATAAAACCCTGAAAAGCGAAGTCATGTTCAGGACCAAGCAGAGTGAACTGATCAAAGAAGTTAAAGCATCGGGGCTGGAAGAAATGATCCGGCCGCCTTATATTTTAAAAGACAGCCTGGAACAATAGTTCCGGCCAAATGATAAAAACGAAGACTACATATTGGAAGTTAAACGCGACATATTATGGAGAGTTTACCTGTGTTTCATTGGCATTGTTGTCTTTGGGATTGTGATCATCGGCCGCTCGGTTTATATTCAGCAGGTTGAAGGAAAATTCTGGCTTGCCCAGGCAGATAAACAACAGCAGCGGGTAGTGGAACTCGAGGCGATCCGCGGTACGATCTACAGTGAGGATGGAAGTATGCTCAGTACCTCCATTCCCTATTTTGATATTTATGTTGATTTTGGCGCGGAAGGCCTTCGCGATAAAGACGGAAAGAACTTTCGTGAAAACCTCGATTCCTTATCAATTCAACTGTCGGCATTGTTTAAAGACCGCAGTGTGAAACAGTACCGCCAAACCCTGCAGGATGGTTATCGGAAAAAGCACCGCTATTTTTTATTGAAACGTAATATCTCCTTCAGCGAATATAAAGAACTGCGCAACTTTCCCCTGGTACGTCTCGGAAGGAACAAAAGCGGATTTATTGCTGAAGTAAAAAACAAACGACTAACTCCCTTCGGCCTGCTTGCCAGAAGAACAATCGGTTTGTCAAGAGAATATGTCGACAGTTCCGGTAAAGTACGAAATAATAATGTCGGACTGGAGAAGACCTATGATGATGTATTGAAAGGTGAAAGCGGAAAAAAACTCGTTCGGTATTTGGCTGGTGGTGTATATGCGCCAGTGGAGGGTTCGGAAGTGGAACCGCAGCAGGGAAAAGATATCCTCTCCACTATCGATGTAAATATTCAGGACATCGCTGAAAACGCGCTCCTGAAGATGATGATTGAAAATGAAGGGGTGCATGGAACGGCCATTGTTATGGAAGTGAAGACCGGTAAAATAAAAGCCATCGCTAACCTTGGTGTTAAACCGGATGGCTCATACGATGAACTGCTCAACTACGCCCTGCTTGCCACCGAGCCGGGTTCAACCTTTAAGCTGGCTACCATGCTGGCGCTTATTGAAGACGGTTATATCAACCTGAATGACCAGGTTGATTTGGAAAAAGGAAGCTGGAGAGTAGGGCGCAGAACTGTATTTGACAGTGAGCGGCATGGTAAAAACCTGGTAACAGTGAAGCAGGCCTTTGAATACAGCAGTAATGTGGGAATGGCCAAACTGGTGGCTAAGCATTACGGTAGCAATCCGGAAAAATTCATCCGCCACCTGAACCGTTTGCAGTTACATGAGCCCTCCGGCATCGACCTGATAGGCGAATCTGCACCCGTAATCAAAACTCCGAAAAGCAAAACCTGGAGTGCCACAACACTTCCGTGGATGAGTTTCGGATATGAAGTGCTGGTAAGTCCGCTACAAACGCTGATGCTGTATAATGCTGTAGCCAATAATGGCGTGATGATGAAACCATATCTGGTGAATGCTGTTCAGGAGTCCGGTATTACGGTCGAAGAGTTTGGTCCGGAAGCTATAAATAAGATCTGCAGTGATGAAACGCTGGAAATGCTCAGGCAAAGTCTGCTGGGAGTTTGCACCATAGAGGGTGGTACCGGATATTCGCTGTTTAAGGATGCGGGTTACCAGGTGGCCGGAAAAACCGGAACCGCGCTGGTAGCGGATGGTAACAGGGGTTATTCGAACCGTATTTACCAGTCCTCCTTTGCCGGTTACTTTCCTGCTGATGATCCGCAGTACTCCTGCATTGTAGTGATCCGCAACAAGCCATTCGCGAAAAAATATTATGGTGGCGCCGTTGCCGGGCCCGTCTTCAGAGAGATTTCCGATAAACTGTGTGCGCTCAATGCGGGAAGAGAAAACAGCAACCGGCGTTATGCTTATACCAAAGACAGTACATCATTTTATTATGCAGGTGAGGCGGAAGAAATGAAGCAGGTGCTCGAAACGCTTGATCTTAACTATACCGATTCATCGGGGCAGCAGCGTTACAGCGCGATGTATGCTGTAAATCATACACCGGTAGTTAAAGCAAGTCATGCAGGTCAGAAAACAATTCCTGACATGCGGGGCATGGGACTTAGAGACGCGTTATACCTGCTGGAAAACCTGGATATCCGCGTTTCGGTTCATGGTAAGGGTAAGGTGAAGGAACAGTCGGTTCCTCCGGGAACAGCGGTTAATGCTATCAAACAAATTGAACTCAGCCTGAATTGATCTGAATCATATGGCAATATTACAGGACATATTATATAAGGTGCCGTTGCGCTCGCTGCATGGCGATACGCAAATTGAGGTATCCGGCCTGCAGATCGATTCACGGCTGGTGACACAGGGTTCAGTTTTTATCGCCATTGAAGGCGCGCAGTCAGATGGTCATAATTTTATCGATAAGGCCATCGAAAACAATGCTGCAGCAATCATTTGCAACCGGCTACCTGTAAACCTCACTGAAGGAGTTACCTATGTTGAGGTTGCGGATAGCGCTGCTGCTGCCGGTATTATGGCGCATACATTTTATGGAATGCCATCCACCCGTCTGAAATTGATCGGCGTAACCGGTACAAATGGTAAAACCACCATCGCTACCCTGTTGTATAAATTATTTTCCGGACTCGGTTATACCTGTGGGTTAATTTCGACTGTCCAAAATCACATTGGTAAGCAAATTGTTGCGGCAACACATACCACACCTGATCCTGTTAGCCTGAATAAACTGTTGCGGGATATGGTTGATGCCGGCTGCAGCTATGCCTTTATGGAAACCAGTTCACATGCCATTCAGCAGCAGCGTATCGCTGGTCTGGAGTATGCCGGTGGAGTATTCAGTAACATCACCCACGATCATCTGGATTACCATAAAACTTTTGATGAATACATCCGCGTAAAAAAAGCCTTTTTTGATCAGTTGCCCTCCGGCGCTTTCGCTTTATCCAATGCCGATGATAAGCGTGGTCCGGTCATGCTGCAGAACACTGCTGCAAAGCGCCTATTCTACAGCCTGAAAACCATGGCAGACTACAAAGGACGTGTGCTCGAAAATAACCTTACGGGGCTGGTGATGAGCATCAATGACCGCGAAGTGCATTTCCGGCTTATCGGTGAGTTCAATGCCTATAACCTGCTCGCCGTATTCGGAACTGCAGTTGAACTTGGGGCCGAACCCGATGAGGTACTCAAAGTACTCAGCTCAGTTACCGGTGCCGAAGGCAGGTTCGATTACATCGTTTCTCCTGCTGAAGGTATCATCGGAATAATCGATTACGCTCATACGCCGGATGCGTTGATCAATGTGCTTGCTACCATTAAAAAACTACGGAAGGGCCATGAAACGGTGATCACCCTGGTAGGATGCGGTGGTGATCGCGACCGCACCAAGCGTCCGCTGATGGCAGAGGCGGCCTGTGAATACAGCAATAAGGTAATTCTTACTTCCGACAATCCCCGTACCGAAGATCCCGGTGCCATAATTGGTGAAATGGAAAAAGGCCTGAATAGTGCCTGCCGGAGAAAACATCTTTCAATTGCGGATCGGAAGGAAGCAATTAAAACAGCGGTCAGTCTCGCGCGAAAAGAAGATATAATTCTGATTGCAGGGAAGGGTCATGAAAAATATCAGGAGATCAATGGGGTGAAATATCCTTTTGATGATAAGGAAGTATTGCGCGAAATGTTTGAACTGATGGAAAAATAAACGCTATGCTGTACCACTTATTTGAATGGTTTAATGAAATGAACATCAAGCTGCCGGGAAGTGCGCTTTTTCAGTTCATTACTTCCCGGGTATTGCTGGCTGTTATACTTTCCCTGATCATATCGGCCTTGTTCGGAAAAAAACTCATCAACCTGCTGCGAAGAAAACAGGTGGGAGAATCCGTACGGGAACTGGGTTTGGTAGGTGAGATGCAGAAAAAAGGCACTCCTACCATGGGTGGCATCATCATCATCATGGCGATCATTGTGCCTACGGTATTGCTCGCGGATCTAAGCAAAGCATATATACGGCTGATGATCTTCAGTACCCTCTGGCTGGGTTTGATCGGTTTTATAGATGATTACCTAAAACTTCGGGCCAAAAGGCTGGCAGGTGCGGAAGGCAAGCAGTATAAAAAGGGTGATAAAGATGGACTTGCCGGCTGGTTCAAGGTTTCCGGGCAGGTGGTGCTGGGCATTGTGGTAGCGGCAACATTGTTGTTCAATGAAAACACAAGAGCCTGGCGTGAATACCTGGGAGAAGTGAAACAGGGCGATAGCACGATAAAAAAGATCACCCTGGATGGTAAAACAACCTATTTCGTGGAAGCGAATGAACCCATTACCACAATACCCTTTGTAAAGGATCATGAATTCCGGTACTCTAAATTATTGCCGGCAGCAATGCATGGACTAACATGGATATTATATACCCTGGTGATCATTTTTATCATCACCGCTGTATCGAATGGAGCGAATATTACAGATGGGCTGGATGGTTTAGCCACGGGTGTGTCGGCGATAATAGGGGTTTGCCTGGGCATATTCGCCTATGCCAGTGGTAACCTTCGTTTGGCCGAATACCTGAATATCATGTACATCCCGAATCTGGGCGAGTTGTCGATTTTCATTGGAGCCATGATAGGGGCTTGTGTGGGCTTCCTTTGGTACAACACGTTTCCGGCCCAGGTATTCATGGGTGATACGGGAAGCCTCATGCTTGGGGGCATTATTGCAGCCCTGGCCATTATTGTTCGGAAAGAATTATTGATACCGATCTTCTGCGGCGTTTTCCTGGTAGAAAATTTAAGCGTCATGCTGCAGGTTGGATATTTCAAGTATACAAAACGAAAATACGGGGAAGGACGGAGGATATTCCTGATGAGTCCGTTACATCATCATTATCAGAAACTGGGTTATCACGAAAGTAAAATTTCGACCCGCTTCTGGATTGTAACGATCATTTGTGTAGTGTTCTCAATCGTTACCCTGAAAATTCGTTAAGCAAACGAATAGCTGAAAAACCAATCCATTTATCCTCTGATCGAAACCGGCCGGAACAAGAATTTGTGTGTTTAATTCAAACTAAGGAAGAACCTATTATCCGCCCTTTTTAACAGGCATGAACAAACGAATGATCATATTGGGTGCCGGCGAAAGCGGTACCGGCGCCGCTATACTGGCGAAACTGAAGGGGTATGATGTATTTGTTTCCGATGCCGGCCGTATAGCCCCGGTACATAAAGAGGAACTTGAAAAATACGGTATTGAATATGAAGAAGGCAGTCATAACGAGCAAAGAATTCTGAATGCAGAGGAAGTGGTGAAAAGCCCGGGCATTCCCGGCAATACAGCTCTTTTAAATAAAATTCGTGAACGCGGCATTCCCGTGATCAGTGAAATTGAATTAGCCTACCGGTATATCGGAAACTCCAGGATAGTCGGGATTACGGGGAGCAATGGTAAAACAACCACCACTGCACTTATCGGACACCTGCTCAGGGCTAATGATCTGGATGTGGCCGTGGTGGGAAATATCGGTGTTTCCTTCGCCCGGCAGGTAGCGCTGGATCCTAAACCGGTATATGTTGTAGAGATCAGCAGTTTTCAGCTCGATGATATTCATGATTTCAGGCCCGACATAGCCATTATCACGAATATCACTTCAGATCATCTCGACCGGTATAATTATAATGTGGAGGAATATATCAACAGCAAGTTCAGGATTATCGAAAATCAGCAGAAGACCAATCATTTTATATATAACGCCGATGACCCGGTAACCGTAAAAAAACTGGAAGCGCTAAAACCAACTACTAACCTATTACCATTCACTATGCATAAAGAAACAAATAAAGGGGCATTTACAAAAGATGGAATAATGACTATAATGACAGGATCAGAGAAGATGGACATGAACATTTATGATTTTGCCCTCAAAGGAAAGCACAATCAATACAATTCCATGGCAGCAGGCATCGTAGGCGGACTCTTCGGACTACGTAAGGAAAAGATCCGTTCAGCCATGCAGCCTTTTGAAAGCCTTGAGCACCGGATGGAATATGTAGGAACGGTCAGAGGAGTGGATTTTATCAACGACAGCAAGTCCACCAATGTGAACAGCGCCTGGTTTGCTCTTGAGTCGATGGAAAAGCCAACGATTCTCATTCTTGGGGGTGTAGATAAAGGCAATGATTATACGCTACTGGAAGAACTGCTTCAGGATAAAAAAGTGAAAGCCATTGTTTGTCTCGGAAAAGATAATGCACGGATTCATAATGCTTTTGGTAAAACAGGAATTCCTATTGTTGATACATTAAGTGCTGAAGAAGCGGTGCAGCAATCATTCAGGTTAGCGGATAAAGGCGATGTGGTTTTGCTGAGCCCGGCATGTGCAAGCTTTGACCTGTTTAAAAACTATGAAGACCGGGGAACACAGTTTGTTCAGGCCGTTCGAAATCTCTAATTGTACATGAACGATTTTTCAACCATACCGACACCTTCATTTGATCATCCGGGCACAAGGCCAAGGGGCGATAAGGTTATCTGGATTACTGTGATCCTGCTGGCTTTGGTATCTATGCTGGTCGTGTACAGTTCCACAGGCCTGCTGGCATACCGGTACAATAAAGGCAATACTGAAATTTACCTGTTCAAGCAGGTGATGTTCATCGTTACCGGTATGGCCGTAATATATTTTGCACACCGGGTAAACTATACCTTGTATTCGCGGTGGTCAAAGATCCTTTTTGTCATTGCCGTACCCCTGCTGTTGTATACCTTATTTTATGGTGTTCGACTAAATGAAGGCAGCCGCTGGATCAGGCTTCCGATCATCAACCTGACTTTTCAGACTTCTGACCTGGCCAAACTGGCCCTGTTCATGTACCTGAGCCGAATGCTCAGCCGAAAACAGGAAGTCATAAAGGATTTTAAAAAGGGGTTTCTCCCCATGATTATCCCAGTAGCCATCATATGCCTGCTGATTGCTCCGGCAAATTTGTCTACAGCCTTACTGGTTGGTGCAACCAGCCTCTTGCTCATGTTCATTGGAAGAGTAAGTATGAAGCATATCCTGGCAACGGTCAGCATCGTATTGATCCCTGTTGCGTTAATGGTGGTCATAGCGCTGAATTATTACGATAAGGAAAACAGCCGCGCCGAAGAACTGCCAGCTATAGTGGAAATTGGAAGGATACCGACCTGGATAAGCCGGATACAACATTTCGTTTACGATACAAAAAATACCGATAAGGAAGAAAACTATCAGGTTAACCAGGCGAAAATCGCAATTGCAAAGGGTGGTATTCTCGGCGCAGGACCGGGGAACAGTACCCAGCGCAACTTTCTTCCGCATCCCTATTCCGATTTTATATACGCCATCATCATTGAAGAATACGGATTGCTGGGCGGTGCCTTTATCATATTTGTTTACCTGGTATTCCTGTTCCGGAGTATCAGAATATTCAGAAAATGCCCCTATGCCTTTGGCGCATTCCTGGCATTGGGACTGAGTTTTACGCTCGTCATACAGGCATTTATGAATATGGCGGTAAACGTTAATCTATTTCCGGTAACCGGAGTAACCCTTCCCCTGGTTAGTATGGGAGGAAGTTCATTCCTGTTTACCTGCCTGGCGATCGGTATCATACTTAGTGTCGCCAGAAATGTTGAACAGCACGAAGGAGAAACTAAAAAACCAGTAACAGAATAACTGAACTATGCCATTAGCAAAAAAAATAATCATCGCAGGCGGAGGCACCGGGGGGCATATCTTCCCGGCTATCGCCATTGCTAATGCATTGAAGAAAATTTCACCGGATACGGAGATCCTGTTCATCGGAGCGAAAGGCAAAATGGAGATGGAAAAAATTCCGCAGGCCGGGTATAAAATAGAAGGTATTGATATCGCCGGATTCAACCGAAGTTCAATCTGGAAAAACATCACACTGCCCTTCAAACTGATCAAAAGTTTTTTCCAGGTCCGTAATCATCTTATTCGCTTTATGCCCGATGCGGTCATCGGAGTGGGAGGCTATTCCAGTTTCCCCGTTTTACGCTATGCGCAGGGCAGGGGAATTCCAACCTTTATTCATGAAGCCAATTCTTTCGCCGGTAAATCCAATAAGCTGCTGAGCAAAAAAGCACATGCCGTTTTTGTTGGAGGTGAAGGCATGGAAAAATTCTTCCCCGCTGATAAAATCATTATCACCGGAAATCCTGTTCGCTCCGAAATTATCCGCTCATCAATAACCCGTAACGAAGCTTCTGCATTCTTCAGCCTCGATCCGTCTAAAACTACAGTGCTTTCGGTAGGGGGAAGTCTGGGTGCCCGTAGTATCAATGAAGCGATGCGTGAGGGATTGGATAAACTGGAAGCCGAGGGAATTCAACTGATCTGGCAAACCGGTAAGGAATACGCGCCAACTGCTGCACAGGCTGTTAAAGACCGGAAAGGTTTTTTTACATCGGAATTTATTACCCGTATGGACCTTGCCTACAAGGCCGCTGATATCGTGGTTTCACGGGCAGGTGCAATGGCTATTGCAGAACTGGCGGTGGTTGATAAGCCGGTCATATTTGTTCCTTATCCACATGCCGCGGAAAATCATCAGGAAGTTAATGCCACCCGCCTGGTGGAGAAAGACGCGGGTATTATGGTCACCGATGCGAACTGTGCTGCATCCCTGATCGATACGGTTATAGAGCTGGCAAAAGACCAGGAAAGGCAGGAGCGCATGAAAAATAATATCAGGGCATTTTCATATATGGACGCGGATACCCGTGTGGCAGAAGAGGTGTTTAACCGCATTACCATCAAAGGACAGCCTTCATGATCGACATTAAAACCATACAACATATTTATTTCATCGGTATCGGCGGTATCGGCATGAGTGCCCTTGCCCGCTATTTCCATTTTCATGGAAAGCAGGTTAGCGGATATGATAAGACACCTGGTCCCGTAAGCCGCGCGCTCGAAACTGAAGGCATTGCCATTCATTATACCGATGATCCGGCACAGATCCCGGCACAAACAGATCTGGTGGTGTATACGCCGGCTATACCCGCGGGCATGAAAGAACTCGATCACTGCCGGCAGGCCGGATTGCCTGTACTTAAACGCAGTGAAGTGCTGGGCATTATTACCGCGGCAAGCTATAACATTTGTGTTGCAGGAACTCATGGCAAAACCACCATCAGCACCATGATCGCCCATATTTTACGCGATTCTGGTTATGGCTGTAACGCGTTCCTCGGGGGGATTGCCACCAACTATAACAGCAATTACTGGAGCAGTGAACGGGAACTGGCCGTATTGGAAGCAGATGAATATGACCGCAGCTTTTTACAGCTTCATCCCGATATCGCGGTGATCTCTTCGATGGATCCGGACCATCTGGATATTTATCAGACGGGAAGCAATCTGGAGGAAGCATTTGTGGAATTCGCCAAAAAATTGAAGGAAAATGGCAGGCTGCTGGTACGTCTTGGACTTGAAAAGCATTTTCCTAACACCGCCCTGCTGACGTATTCGGTTAATGATAACCGTTCAGATATCTATGCGTCGGAAATAAAATCCCTGGCGGGTGGATATGAATTTTCGGTTGTGGGACCGGGTTGGACTGTTCCCGGACTTACCATGAATATGGGTGGTCTCCACAATATGGGGAATATGATCATCGCGGTGGCAATAGCGCATATGCAGGGCATTGATGATGAAGCGATCCGAAAGGCTGTTGCATCCTTCCAGGGAGTAAAACGGCGTTTTGAGCGGATTGCACACAATGCAGCGGTTTCTCCTACAGTAAGCTACATTGATGATTATGCGCATCATCCCGGTGAACTGGATGCCCTGATCAGCGGAGCCCGGGATTCCTATCCCGGTCATGAGTTGCTGGTAATTTTTCAGCCCCATCTTTATTCCCGGACAAAAGATTTCGCAGACGGATTTGCGGAAAGTCTCGATAAAGTGGACACGGTCATTCTTCTTCCCATATACCCGGCAAGAGAATTACCCATGGAAGGTGTATCCAGCGAAATGATTGCCAGTCGTATGCAACAGCAACCGAATATAATTGAACGTGATGCTATTCCAGAGTATGTTTCCCGATTGCTGGAAAAACGCAAATCAATAAAACCATTATTAATTGTTACAGTGGGAGCCGGTGACATCGACAGACTGGTAGCGCTGCTTAAAGAACAAATCGAACAACTGCATAAAGTATTGCCAGCATAATATGAAGATCAAAAAGCATATCAGCAAGATCATATCAGTCACGTTGTGGATGACTGCCTGCATTGCCATGCTGGTTGTGCTCAGTGCGGCGGTCAGGGCGAAAAAATCAGCGGCCTGCGCAGGCTATAAGATCAGTTTTAACGGTGTTGCCGACGGGCAATACTTTATCGAACAGCGCGATGTACTGCGACTGATTGGAGAAAAGAAGGATCAACCGCTGCAAGGCCGAAGCATTTCTTCCCTGGATCTGGATGATCTGGAAAAACGCCTTCGCGGAGATGTCTGGATAAAGGATGCAGATATATATATCGATAATAATAACTATTTGCGTATACACATTACCGAGAGAGTGCCGGTTGCCCGGATTTTTACCGTTCGCGGGAACAGTTTTTATATAGACTCATCGGGAAGTATGCTGCCCCTGTCGGCCAGGATGCCTGCACGGGTACCCGTCTTTACGGGCTTCCCTGACAGGCTGCGCAATTCCGCAGACAGCAGCCTGGTCAGCGCCGTCAGTACATTGAGTACAGCCATCCTGGAACATGAATTCTGGATGGCCCAGATTCAGCAGATCGCCATATTACCCAATAATAAGTTTGAACTGTATCCATTGATCGGTAATCATATTATTGAATTCGGAACAATTGAGGATCATCAGGAAAAATTTCGCCGCCTGATGCTTTTTTACAGGGAGGTATTAGCGAAAACCGGATTTGATAAGTACAGTATAATAAAGGCGCAGTTTGCCGGCCAGATTGTAGGCGTAAAAAGAGAAGGTGCAACTGTCAGCAATAGTATACCCGAGCCCGTTAGCGCACCTGCACTGGTGAACCGGCAATCAGTATCAGAACCCACTGCAGCAGGCGCCGTCAAACGCAAAACTGCTGTGGAAAAATCCACAAATTCATCGGCTGCTAAAAAAAGCGTGCAGCCGTCGGAAGTGAAAATAAAAAGGCAACCCAGGGCAGTAATGCCGCAACAAAACAATAAACCTGATCCATAACAAACAGCAAAACACTAGAGCACATGAACAAGGAACAACCCATTATCGTAGGGCTCGACATTGGAACCACCAAGATCGCGGCGATTGCCGGACGTAAGAATGAATTTGGTAAACTGGATATCCTTGGATTTGGCCGGGCCAATTCCAATGGCGTTAAGCATGGCCAGGTGCTGAATATTGAAGAAACCATCAATGCCATCAAAATGGCGCTGGAGAACTGCTATGCGTCAAACCCCAACCTGGAAATCAGTGAGGTGTATGTTGGCATAGCCGGACATCATATAAAAAGCCTGCAAACGCGTGGAGATATTGTTCGGCACCAGAACGAAGATGAGATCACCCAGCGGGAAATCGATCAGCTCATTTCCGATCAGTATAAAACCTATATTCCTGCCGGCGATCAGATCATAGATGTAATTCCGAAAGAATTTACTGTCGATAATTTTCAGAATATCCCAAACCCCATTGGCTATGGCGGTGTAAAAGTGGGTGCAAACTTTCACATCATCACCGGCGATAAAAATGCGATCCGCAATATCAACCGTGCGGTGGAGAAAAGCGGCCTGGTTACCAAAGACCTGGTACTGCAACCACTCGCATCCGCTGCAGCGGTAATGGGACAGGAAGATTTTGAAGCCGGTGTAGCGATCGTGGATATTGGCGGAGGCACTACCGACCTTGCCGTATTCTGCGATGGTATTCTGCGCCATACGGCAGTGATTCCTTTCGGTGGTGAAAATATTACCAACGACATCAAAACAGGACTGGGCGTTTTGAAAACCCAGGCCGAGCAAATGAAAGTTCAGTTTGGTTCGGCCCTTGCCAATGCGGCCCGCGCCAATGCGTTTATCACCATTCCCGGGCTGCGGGGTATGCAGGCAAAAGAGATCAGCGTGCGCAACCTGGCTAATATTATTCAGGCCCGCATGAGCGAGATCATGGATTTTGTCAGCTATCACCTCAAACAGGTTGGAATCGACAACCGCAGTCTTAATGGTGGTATTGTACTTACAGGCGGCGGCGCGCAGCTTACGCATCTGATTCAGCTTACGGAGTATGTTACCGGACTTAACGCGCGCATTGGATATCCCAACGAGCACCTGTCGTCGAACCATATCGAAGAACTGGCCAGGCCAATGTATTCAACCTGTATAGGCCTGATCCTGAAAGGGTATAGCGATTACGAGCATAACCGGAAGAATTTCGAAGCTACCATGCGCAAAGTCGAAATTCCTGAAAACCTGAAGAAATCAATGCAGCAGGAAGAAGAGATCATTGAAGAAGAGGTTGAACAAATTCCGTCAAGAACAAAAAACCGCAGCAGCATCAAAGATTTCTGGGGCAAGTTTAAGATAACGATTATCGATCTGTTCAAAGAAGAAGAAGATAAAGCTTTATAAAGTAAAATAATTTCAGGCGAACTGAAACAACCGGCGTACTAACCATTAATTCTTAACCATCTCAACTTCCTTTTTCAGGTGTGAAGAAGCAACGAGGTGTAAATGTTTAATCATTATGATTCATTTTGATCTACCAAAGGAAAAATCCTCCATCATCAAAGTTGTTGGTGTAGGCGGTGGCGGCAGCAATGCTGTTAACCACATGTTCAGTCAGAACATTGAAGGGGTGAACTTTATCATCTGCAATACCGATTCGCAGGCGATAGCACAGAGCAAGGTACCCAACCGGGTACAGCTTGGGCCTAACCTCACACAGGGGCTGGGTGCCGGTGCTAATCCTGAAATCGGAAGGCAGGCCACCGAAGAGAGCCTGGAAGAATTAAAGAAGATACTCGAAGTGAATACGAAGATGGCCTTCATCACTGCCGGCATGGGTGGTGGTACCGGTACCGGAGGTGCGCCAATTATCTCTAAAATTTGTCGTGAACTCGGCATCCTAACCGTTGGTATTGTTACCACACCTTTTTCTTATGAAGGCCGTAAACGGCAACTTCAGGCCGAAGAAGGCATCAAGGTAATGAAACAGTACGTCGATACCCTGCTCGTGATCAGCAACGATAAATTACGGCACCAGTTCGGCAACCTCAAAATGAAGGAGGCCTTTAACATGGCTGATAATGTACTGGCTACCGCCGCAAAATGTATCACCGATGTGATCAACAGCACAGGGCAGATCAATGTCGACTTTGCCGATGTATGCACCGTTATGCGCAATGGAGGCGTGGCTATCCTGGGCAGCGCGGCATGTGGCGGCGAGGACAGGGCTCAGCGCACTATTGAAGAAGCGCTTACTTCACCATTGCTGAACGATAATGATATCCGCGGCGCCAAATGGATCCTCATCAATATAAATTCATCCGAAGGAGAAAATGAATTTACTATGGATGAAGTGGAGATCATACAGAATTACCTGCTCAGCCAGGCAGGTGAAGGCACTGATGTAATATTGGGAATGGGTTATGATAATACACTGGGAGATAAAATTGGTATAACACTCATCGCCACCGGCTTCGAGCATAAAGATCCATTCGATAAACCCCGGCCGCGTGAACAGGAAAAACCTAAAGATGAAAAGATCATTCTTACACTGGAAGTTCCTGCTATGAAAAAGGAAACCGCACCCGAACCAAAAGCGGAAAAGGTTGAAATGCCAGTCAGCTCACCTGACATTGCGCCCGAACTCGCGCCTAAACTAAGCGGTGATACGGATAAATCTAGTATATTTACGATTGACGACGACAGTAAAAATACTGTTGATAAAAAACCGGAAAACGAAAGAACAGAATGGGTACTTTCGTTGCCGTCCGAAAATGAACCAGTCGCTGCTCCCGCGATGCACCACCTGCAGGAGTATGCCGAAAATAATTCTTCCGCGTCTGCAGCGTCGGGAGGATACTTGGCCAAGCCATCCAATATTTATGCAGAGCCAGACGCCAGAGAAAAGTCCAATCCTGAAGTAAAAGAAACCGTCAAATTTCCAGTGGCCGAATCAACCCCGGAAGAAGATCCTTCCGATGATATGCAACTGGTTATTAAAGATGACGTTCCAGCGGCGGATGAGCCTGGGGCCCATCAAACTCCGCAACTTGTTATGGCAATGCCATCTACTGAGGAACCTGCGATGCTGGACGAAGTAGAAACCCAAAAACGCCGGGCAGCTGAAAGGATACAGAAATTGCGCAATCTGTCCTTTAACATCAATGCTGCCGACCCTAACAACGAGTTTGAAACTGTGCCGGCATACATCCGCCGCAACCTGGAACTGTACAACACCATCTCTCCGGTAGAAAACTATTACAGTAACTATGAGGTGAGAACCGATGATCAGAACAACACCGAGATCTCTACCATCAATACATTCCTCGACGGCAAAAAGCCCGATTAACCCTTTGCTGATTTTTGTTTTGTTGCAATTACCCCGGTTCAGGCCGGGGTTTTTTTATGAGCCCGGCAGCGGAATACCGCTCAGCTCCTGTTGCGTCGCACACTTCAGGGTCCGGTAATACTATTGAACTGAATGAACAGCCAGTCCGACGTGAAAGCTCTCCATAAGGACAAACCTCCCCGAAGCATACTCTGCCATAGCCCCGTGAAAATCCTTTTATTGTGCTATCGGATTATACCAAATAATGGCAGGCATCAAAAATCCTATGCAAACATTTCGTATCATTACTTAAATGTTTATATGGCTACCATTCTTATCTCCGGCGGATCAGGGCTGATCGGCAAAGCGCTATCGGCTATGCTGATAAAAAGCGGGCATACGGTCATTGTCTTATCCCGTAAAAAAAGAGCGGATACTGATGTACGTTATGCATTATTGGATGTTGGGAAGCAAACCATTGATAAGGACGCCATCCGCGCCGCCGACCATATCATTCACCTGGCCGGTGCCGGAGTTGCCGATAAACGCTGGACTAAAAAGCGAAAAGAAGAAATCATCAACAGCAGAACCCAGAGCAGTGCCCTGCTGATGAA
>JAEYRC010000144.1 GCA_023409675.1 Bacteroidota bacterium | reverse complement strand
AGTGATGTGGAATATTATTTCCAGCTTAAAAGGGAAAATGCCGCCCTGGTAAAGAAAAATGAAGAATTGCTTAACCGGCTTCCCGCTAATATCCAGGCGCCCGACAGCAGCGTGGTCTTGCAGATGGATACGCTTTATTCAGACAGTTCCGCATTCCGCAAATTCGTTTACAAAGCCGCAAAGATCGTCAACAATTCCGTCAGTCTTCAGAATAATTACCTTACCATACACCGCGGTGCTAACCAGGGTGTTCGGAAAGATATGGGCGTTATTAGCTCTGAAGGAGTGGTAGGAACTGTGGTTAGTACCAGCGAAAACTTCAGCGTGGTAATGAGTATGCTGAATCGTCAGTCCAGCGTAAGCGCGAAACTGATGAAAACTGGTGAAGTAGGTAAGGTATTCTGGGATGGGAAAGATCCTGCGGTGCTGACCATGCTGAATATTCCGAAAAATGTTCCCGTGGCTGTAGGGGATACCATTGTAACCAGCGGTTATAGCCTCAAATTTCCAGAAGGGGTTCCTGTTGGCTTTGTAGAATCCATTGAAGATGAAAAATCCACGAATTTTTACAGTTTGAAATTACGCACGGCGAATAACTTTTATAATGCTACGCATGTATATGTTATTGAAAACCGGCAACGGGAAGAACAACGAAAGCTGGAGGAGGCGGCGAAAATGATCGATGAATAACATGTTCAGCAATATACTCCGGTTTGTCCTGTTCATTCTGATACAGGTATTTGTGCTGTTTAAGATACATCCACTGCATGAATTCATTGTGCCTTATCTGTATTTTCTGTATATCCTCTGGCTGCCCTTCAATATGCCCCGGCTTGGGTTAACCTTTCTAGGATTTATTTTCGGATTAACACTCGACTATTTCACCAAAACCCCGGGTTTGCACGCGGCCCCCTGTACCATGATTGCCTACCTGCGACCTTTCATCATCAATATCCTGATTCGGCAGGAAGGCGCGGAATTGAACTACCGGTCACCTTCAATAAAAAGCATGGGCTTCGCGCCTTATGCTACCTATGCCCTTATCCTCACGGTATTACACAATGGGTATCTCGTGCTCCTCGAATTTCTGCAATTCGGCACCATATGGTTTTTCCTGGGCAAAGTGCTCGCCACAACCGGTGTAAGCATGCTGCTCATCCTCGTAACTGAACTCCTGTTCTACCGCCAGGAGAAATTCCGGACCAATACCGCATGATTTGTTTTGCCTTTATGGAGCTTAAGCAAATTTTAAAAATATAGCGGCAGATAATTCGTTC
The DNA here is from genome assembly GCA_023409675.1 of Bacteroidota bacterium. Taxonomy (GTDB): domain Bacteria; phylum Bacteroidota; class Bacteroidia; order Chitinophagales; family Chitinophagaceae; genus Flavitalea. The sequence continues at coordinate 1,827 of JAEYRC010000144.1, read as the reverse complement.
TTTCTAATGACCTTTGACCCGGAAAATAATTTCGAAATACGCTGTTTCCCAACTGCTGAAGAAGGTGAGCGCGTGCATTGATGCTGATACATGTCTGTTTTTAACCAGTCGAGAAGTAATATTATTCGTGCCATTTTCATCGGGATGTTCCTGATCGTGGTTATTCAGTTGTTTAACCTGCAGGTGCTTTCCGGCGACTACCGCCAACTGGCCATGAATAACGCGGTGTTTAAGAAAGTGGTTTATCCCAATCGCGGCATCATATATGACCGCAAAGGAAAAGCTATTCTGAATAATACGATTATGTACGACCTCGTGGTCACTCCTTACGAGGTTAAAAATATCGATACGGCCAAACTGTGTACGCTGCTGGAAATCGATATACCCGAATTCAGGAAGCGCATGGTGGAAGCCCGTATCAAAAACGGCTCCTATCGTCCATCCATATTCGAAGATCTGCTGCCACAGGAAATGCATGCCCGCCTGGATGAAAATATCTGGGAATTTTCCGGTTTCGCGCTGATCGAACGTCCTGTTCGGGTTTATCCATTCGATGCTGCTGCGCATATCATGGGTTATGTTGGAGAGGCCGACAGTAATATCATCAGGCGGTCAAACGGATTTTATCTCCTCGGTGACTATGTAGGACGAAGTGGTTTGGAGTCTTATTATGAACCGGTATTGATGGGACAGCGTGGCGTCAGTAACCTGATCAAAGACAACCGTAACCGGCTGGTTGGCAGTTATGAAAACGGAATCTTCGATACACCTGCCGTAGCCGGCCGTAATCTGCGCACCTATATTGATATTGAAGTGCAGCAGCTTGCTGAAAAGATGATGGCCAATAAAGTCGGCGCGGTGGTAGCGATCGACCCCAAAACCGGTGGTATCATTGCCATGGCTTCCGGTCCGAATTATAATCCAAATGATCTTACGGGGCCCGACAAACAAAAGAATTATGGCCGCCTGGTGCTGGATGTAGCCGGTCCCCTGTTAAACCGGGCTATCCAGGGGAATTATGAACCAGGATCAACTTTCAAACCGCTGGGCGCCCTGGTAGCGCTGGATGAGGGTATTATCACCCCATCGTTCGGGTTATCGTGCAGTGGCGCCTATTATGGCTGTAACCGACCGGTGCGCTGCACGCACTCCAACCCCGGCCATGCCGCCAACCTGCGCTTATCAATTGCCAATTCCTGCAATTCCTATTATACCCATATTTACCGATTAGCCGTGGATAATCCCAGTCTTGGAGGGGTGAAAAAAGGATATGATGTGTGGATGGATTATATGAATGCATTTGGACTGGGAACCCGCATTGGTGTGGACATTCCCGGCGAAGGAAAAGGTTTGATTCCCGATACGGCCGTGTACAACCGCGTATACCGGGGATCCTGGAATTCCTGTACCAACATCACTTTGGGCATCGGTCAGGATATGATGCAGTCGACGCCGCTGCAATTGGCCAATGCCATGTGCATCATTGCCAACAAAGGGTATTACTATCCGCCGCATTTTGTGGAGAAGATCGATAATGAGACGGCTGCGGATACGCTGGTCAATAAATTCAGGGTAAAGCATAATGTGCTCACTAAAATTTCTGATGAAGCGTATGAAGCGGTGATCAGCGGAATGCAGGATGTGGTGGAAAGCGGAACGGCCCGGGCTGCCCGTATCCCGGGGATAAACATTTGTGCAAAGACCGGTACTGCCGAAAAATATAGGGTGATCGACAGAAAGCGTATTCAACTGAAAGATAATTCGATGTTCGTGTGTTTTGCACCGAGAGAAGATCCGAAGATCGCCATAGCGGTGGTGGTTGAAAAT
>JAEYRC010000081.1 GCA_023409675.1 Bacteroidota bacterium | reverse complement strand
TGTCTATCGAAAAGACCATGCAGTTGGGTTATGATCTGAAGATGCTTCCCGATTCTACCCGCGATGGCAATTTTACCCGGATGAACGACCAGCAGCGTAAAGCCTATGCAGCATATTATGATCCAATACGTGAAACTTTGATCCGCGATAAGCTGCAGGGTCGGGCCCTAACAGAATGGAAGTATCAGCGCTACATGCGCGACTACCTGGCCACCGCCGCGTCTATGGACCGGAATATTGGCAGAATACTCGATTATCTTGATAAAAGCGGATTAGCTCAGAATACCGTGGTGATCTATATTTCAGACCAGGGTTTTTACCTCGGAGAACATGGATGGTTCGATAAACGGTTTATGTATGAAGAATCCTTCAGGACGCCATTGGTGATGCGTTTCCCCGGAAAGATCAATCCCGGTACCGTGATCAGCAAACCGGTTATGAATCTCGATATCGCTCCCACCATTCTGGAGATCGCCGGAGCCACAGTTCCGGATTCGATACAGGGAAAATCAATGCTTCCTCTTCTCGGAGGTAAAAATGTTCCCTGGCGCGATGCCGTTTATTATCATTATTACGAATATGGCGAACATTCGGTCGCACCGCATTTTGGCGTTAAAAGGGGCAGGTATAAACTCATTCGTTTTTATAAAACAACCGATCACTGGGAATTGTATGATCTGGAAAACGACCCAGGTGAGACAAGTAATTTATATGAAAAACGAGGTTATGCTACTATCACCAAAAAGCTTAAGGATGAATTGCTAAAGCAGATCAGAGCCTATGAAGATATTGAAGCTGAAGCTATATTCTTCTCCCAAAAATAGCCCATCGCAACCCTGAGCAAAAAAAAGTACAGCATAAGATTTCGGTTAATAGAGTTAACTCCGGTAATGTTGATCAAAACCATATTATAACAAAAGCCGAATCATATTATAACAAAAGCCGAATAAGACCCGCAGGTAAACATTCTTTCTGTATTTTTGATCTAATACCCATTAATTATGCAGGAATCAATCATAGAAATTCGAAATGCCAATATTTACCAGGGAAAGAACCAGGTGTTGCAGAATGTTAATCTGACCATTAACAAAGGTGAATTCGTCTACCTGGTCGGCAAGACCGGTACAGGGAAATCGAGTTTACTGAAAACCCTGTACGGCGATCTTCCGTTGACAGAAGGGGAGTGTTCAGTGGTTGGTTTTGATATCAAAAAAATGGACTGGAAAAAAGTGCCTTTCCTGCGACGTAACCTGGGCGTGGTTTTCCAGGATTTTCAACTGCTGACCGATCGTAATGTTAACGATAACCTGAAGTTCGTATTACGCGCCACCGGGTGGAAAGACGAGCGGCTGATGGATGAAAAGATTACGGATGTGCTGGAAAAAGTCGGACTTAAATCCAAAGGGTTTAAAATGCCCTTTGAGCTCAGTGGAGGCGAACAGCAGCGTGTGGATATAGCCCGGGCCTTACTCAATTCTCCCAAGCTTATACTTGCCGACGAACCCACTGGTAACCTTGATCCGGAAACTTCCGATGAGATCATGCAGTTGCTTTTTCAGATCTCCCGCGATTATGGTACCGCTATCGTTATGGCAACCCATGATTATGCCGTAATTCATAAATTTCCCGGCCGTTTGGTGAAAACAGAACGCGGTAAGGTAATTGATAATGCCTCTATCAGCATGTCATGATATCGGTATTGATACCGGTTTTTAATGATGATCCGGGTACCCTGGTTTCAGCGCTTCACCATCAGTTGCCCGAAATTGGTTCGCAGGGTGAAATCCTGCTTTTTGATGATGGATCGGATCCTCACTATCGCGAAATGCTGAAGAAGCTGGAACTGTTGCCCGGAGTACGGGTGATTTATTCTCCTTCAAACACGGGCATCGTCAATGCCAGGAAAACCCTTGCCCGGGAAGCCCAAAATGACTGGCTGTTATTTCTTGACGCCGATGTAAAGCTGCTTGATAACAACTTTCTGAAAACCTATAGCAACGCGTTGCAGCAACCCGCTGATGTGTATGCCGGCGGAGCCGCTTATCCCCCCAATGCCCCTTCCTGTGCGCAAATGTTGCACTGGAAATATGGAACAGAAAGAGAACTGCCTTCGCGTGGATTCAAAACCATTAATTTCCTTATTCGCAAAGACATTTTTTTTCGCATACCCTTCCCCGATACCCGGTATTATGGCCATGAAGATACCTGGATGGGTATATGGTTCAGTCAGCAGAAAATTATTGTCAGCCGTTTGGATAATCCTGTTGTTCATCTTGGGCTGGAAGCGAATGAGCGGTTTCTCGCCAAATCATCAGAGGCACTATTGAACCTTCATCAGCTGGCCGATTTAGCAGGTCCGGAAATACTCCGGCAACATATCCGTATTTTTCGTGTATACGAACAGGTTATGTCGATGCGGGTGGGATGGCTGCTATCCGTATTCATCCGTATTTTTAATCCACTCATTATAAAAAATCTTTTTTCCTGCAAGCCTTCACTGCTGCTGTTTGATCTTTACCGACTGGAGCAATTGATTCGGTACCGGCAAATGGGTCGTTTGAATGATTAGAAGTTCGGCAAACCGAATATTATACGGAAAATTGCATGAAGGATGTGGTAAAAATGACCCCTAAATTTCATTATAAATTTCTTCCAGTATTTTTTCTTCGGTTTCCCAATGCAATACTGCCGCGGCGGTATGTGTGTTTGATCTGATCTTGTGGTATCCTTCCTGATCTGTCATGATCTGTTTAATAGATGCAGCGATCGCTTCGGGGCTAACCTCAGGAACAACCCATCCGACCGCATACTCATCAATGATATGACGCACCGCTGCAATGTCAGAACCCAGAACAGGAACGCCGGCATGGATGTAGTCAAAAACCTTATTGGGCAGGCTGAGCCGGTAGTTCTCTGATAAGGGCTTGTCGAGTGAAAGTCCAAGTGCCGCCTGGCGCGTATAACAGGATAATACCTCAAACGGAACCCGGTCAATAAACCGGATACGGTGCCCTGATACCTGCCTGCCGGCCTGTGTTTTAAGTTCATTCCATATGGTACCTGATCCTATAATCACCAGCAGGTATTCATCGCTCAGCAACTCCATGGCGGCCACGGCTTCTTCATATCCCCGTTCGGGATTAATGCCCGAACCCTGCATGATCAGAATGATTTTATCGTCGGGCAACCTATACTCATCCGGACAGGGTAAGCATGGTTTCAAAACAGGCATATTGCGAACCACTCGCATTGATATGCCATACTCTTTCGCATATTGCTCACGGATAGCATCATTCACTGTGTATGCATGTTGAATACGGGGCAACAGAAAAGCTTCCAGCGATTTCCAGATCTTACGTTTAAGGGGTTTACTGCGCAGTTCAGGCACCCCGGTAAAGTATTCATGGCTGTCGTAAACCAGTGGTTTTTTTCGTAGCCTGGAGTGGATAAAATTCGGCAGTAACGTATCCAGGTCATTGGCTACCAGCAGGTCGGGGCGGTGAAACCATAGCCTGATAAATAAGCGCAGGTTGAACTCGAGGTATTGTAATACGCCTTTTTTAAAGATGCAGTGCAGGCGGATGCTGGTATAGGCACGCTGCTCTACCGGTAAGCTGGTACTAAAGGCGCGGCCTATCAGCATTACCCGTGCACCACGTTCAGCCAAAAATGTACAAACCTTATGCACCCGCTGATCGGTTACCAGGTCACTGATCACGGATACCACGATCGTCTTGTTGTTGATGTTCATGGTTGATCCTCCTGCAGCATCTTCAGCATTCGTTCAAAATTAATGCTCCATCCTTTCCATGCGCCGTATTCGGCCACCGAATGATTATGCCAGAGCGGTATAAAATGGCCGTGCCATTGTTTTACGGTTTCGATAAGGATGCGCATCCTTTCCCATGACTGATGGGCATCCAATTTAAGGTGTTCTGCATAAGTTCCTTCCATCCAGGTAATGGGGAAGATCTTTAATCCGGTGGTCAGATTTCGTTCCAGATCATACCATAAAAATGGGGTACAGGTTCCGGCCCGAAAACCTGGCTGATCCGAAAAGCCCATGCTGTATTCTTCCTGTATACCCAGTTCGCCAAGTTTTCGATAGGTTTCCGGCAAAGTAAAACGAAGATAATGCTGCCGGCTTCTGAACACCTTTTTGCCGGTTACGCTTTCCAGGTGTTGGATTTCCTGTTTTAGCTTTTCCGGATGTTCCCGGCTGTAATAGGACGGATGTATGCCTGTCGCAGCTTCGGTGGCCAGCCTGCCGGCCAGCGCCCGGAATGCCGACGAAGACGCAGAAATATTCTTATCCATGCGGGAGTAGCTGGCTGTCAGCAAAAAATAAATAAAGTCAAGTCCCGACGCTCGGCGCTGTTGTTCGAGATAATCATAGGTATCATAAGGGTCAGCGGCTTTTTTTCGCCAAACCTGCCAGGGCCCGGGGGAGGCTTTATGCTGACCGAAAATATGCCGCACAAGAATTGCCGCCGACCGCCAGAAGTTCTTATGCATAAACGCGTAGGTATGGTC
>JAEYRC010000010.1 GCA_023409675.1 Bacteroidota bacterium | reverse complement strand
GTATTGAAGTTTCCGGCAATGCTGGCTCCGGTGAAACTGGCGATACTTCCGTTAACAAAGAAAGACGGCCTGCCTGAAATAGCACGAAAATTGATGGATGACTGTAAGGCCGACTTCAAGTGTTTCTACGAAGAGAAGGATACTATTGGTAAAAGATACCGCAGAATGGATGCGATTGGCACGCCTTTTTGCGTTACTATAGATCATCAGACGAAAGAACACGAAACCGTAACGATCCGGTACAGAGACACTATGAAGCAGGAAAGAATAGCCATGTCAGCAGTAAAAGAATTGGTATCGAAAGCCATTAGGGCGGTATAGAATTGATAGTTAAGGGTTTAAGAGCTAATGTGCATCATTTTTCAATATCCATGAATTTAGCGTATGTTATTAATTGAAATCACCATTAATGCATTTATACTGGCCGGGCTGGTACTTGCATCTTTAGGGTTAGGATTTATGTTCCGCAGCAATCAGGTTAAGCTTCACAAAAGAAAGGTTGTGGAACTTGAAAAGGAAATGCTGCTGAACCATGCCGAAATTCTTGAACTTCAGCAGCGCAACAGCGCCCTTGAACTGAAAGTCAGGACACTGAGCATTCCGGTAATTCCTATCAACAGTAAGGATGAACTGGAAAAAAAAGTAGCGGATAAACGGAAAAATTCCTGATTGTTAGGAATGTTAGGATGATAGGATCCTCACTCTTTAAATAACTCCTCTTACTGCAGTCCTGATTACTATAATTATTGATGATTAGCTTTTTGACGTTGAAAGCTGATTGACCTGGATTTTTTGTGTTTTACTAAGAATTTCTTCTTTCCTCTTTCTTTCCTTCTCCTTTTAAATTAAAAAGAAACGTTTTGCCAAAGTTCATGCTGGAAACGCGCATTGTCATCCATATAGCTCCAGGTGTATCGCTTTGCGGTCATAACCAATGGCGGTGATGCGCTGGCGTGCTTCATCGATCATCTGCTTCCAGCCGCAGAGGTAGAAATAGGCAGGGCGTAAGGTTTCCGGCGATTGTGGTTCGCATCCTTCGCGCTTGCCGCAAAGCTCTTCGTAGATCGCATGAACATAACCCGTACGAAAACTATCTCCGGGCTTTTCCCGACTGAAAGTTGGGATATACTTAAAAGAAGGCATTTTTTCTTCCAGTGCTTTCAATTCCCGGCCATACAAACAATCCTGCATCGTTCTACAACCAAAAATGAGGTAAATGTTCTGGCTTTCGATCCCATGATTTAAAATATGATGGGCCATCGACCGGAAGGGCGCTATGCCGGTGCCGGTACAGATCAGGAAAAGGTCGCGATCAATAACTTCGGGCAAAACAAAAACGCCCTGCGGTCCGCGGAAAGTGAGCGTTGAGCCCACCTGCACTTCATTGAATATCCAGGTCGTTCCCGCCCCGCCTTCGAGTAAAACAATTACCAGTTCAAAAACATTTGTACCATCGGGCCAGGATGCGATCGAATAACTTCTCCAGCGCTTGTTAACCTTTTCATGGATTGGCAGATCAAGGGTTACAAACTGCCCGGGCTTAAACACAAAATCAGTCGTGTCTTCCACGCGGATCCAGTACCGCCGGGTAGCGTCAGTTTCCTGTTCAATTCTGATGACTGTTCCGGTTTGCCAGGGTTGTGCCATGCATGACTGTTTTTTGCCGGAATGATGGCCGGCTATTCCTTAATAAATCGCCGGACATATTGCTGGGTATAATCCGCGCTCGTTATGGTTAAGATGTAAACGCCTTTCGACAATTGCGATACATCCAGTTGACCATGCTGATATCCTGCTTCCCGGTTTATTAGCGTTTGTCCGGCAAGGTTATGTACCCGTAATTGAATTTTACGGATCGTAAACATGTTGCCAACCTGGTAGGTCAGCGTGTTTTTAGCGATGGCAGGGTAGGCCGACCTTATAAAGTTCTCATCATTCCGCACCGGGTCGGGCAGGCCGGTGGTCTGGTCGGGACGGTAGTCGGGATTGCCGATAGCCGCATAATACATGCCATTACCATGGGTGCCTACCAACAAAACATTATCGACAGGCCGGTAATCGAGTGAGGTGATTACAGCGAAGTTTAAAATATTTCCACCTTCGCGTACCCAGTTGATCGGGTTGCCTCCCTGAACAGCCTGAGCAATATTGAGGGTACTGTAGAGGCCTACTGAGGTACCTACATAATATTCGGTTACAGAAGCGTTGCCTTCTTTTTTAACCACAATCTGGCAACTCCGTACCGATGGCAGGGTAAGATTGCCTTCTACAAGACGCCATGTTGGAGCAGATGATTTGGCGTTGTTTGTCCACCAGATATTGATATCATTCCGCGTGGTATTATTGGGCATCGTCACCGAATAGTTCGATACCACTACCAGTATCTCATTGTCATTATTCGGGTTGACAGCAATATCGTTCACATTCACACCGCGGCCATTATCCAAGAGATTCTGCAATTCCGGAGGAGTGATATCAACCGGTGATGTATTGGGCGCCGCATTCCTGGGGTCATTGAGGCGCAGAACCTTTCCGCTTGAGGTGCCGATATACAGCACATGTGCCGGACTGTACGGTCCACGCGTGGTTTCCATGGCACGGATGCTGACATTTGTTGCCGACCCGGAATTGAAGGGATTGGTTTTCGACCGTACCCCGGTAAGTTCGGTCCATTCCGACCGGCCCATGGTTGATGCTTTAGTGGTGCGGAACAGCCGGTTGAAATTCGCGTAATAGATGTCTTCGGGGTTATCAGGATTAGCCTTGAAATAGGTGATAAAATCTCCGTAGGCTTCTTCCAGGCCGGGATATTTGGTTAATCCGGAGGAAGGGGTAAGTTCCGTAAATGTGCCCGGCACCATTCGGTAAATGCTTCCAAGCTGTGAGGATCCGTATATGGCAAAATCATTGATGTTGTTAAACGTTCCAATAGCGGCCGAACCCCCGTCTCCACTGATGATCCGTTCATGGCCTGAAGTATTGTTGAGCCTTACCTGCGTTCCATTATCCTGGGCACCGCCAATAAAATAATTTCGGTTTGCCGTTGGGCCGATGCCCACATGATAATACTGCAGGGTCTGGTAATTCTTTACCATATTCCACTTCACCGCGTAGGAAGTGGCTTCGGACATGATGTTATCCGTCGTTTGCAGTCCTCCGTCATTCCCCACAATGGCTTTTAGATAATTGGGATTGATGCCATTATTGTTGGGCATAAACGCCATCGTATGAAAATCGGGATGGCTGGAAGGATAGATTTTCAATCCTGATGCAAAATCCTGGTTGTATCCCCCGATCCAGGCCGTTTTTGTTGTGGTGGTAAAGCCATCGGTGGATCGAAACAGGTTGGTTCCTCCTACAAAAACTACATTTTCGTTATCAGGTTTTACGGCAAGCATCAGGTTATATCCCTCCTGAAGCGCAAGCGGATCAACTCCACTCATCTGCCCCGGAAAATCGGGCATATTATCGGATAGGTTGGTCCAGGTGCGGCTATTTGGAGAGACCACCAGCTTAAACAGGTCGGCCTCTGGTTCTACATCGGGTGCATCATGCGAAAGTCCGTTTTCGTACAGGGCGTATAACACATTTTCGTTAGATGGCGCTAAAGCCAGTATTATTCTTTTTGCCTTGAAGCTGGTGTCGGGATTGGTAGACAATACATTATAAGAATTTCCCCTCCATCCGGGAACCGAATCATTGGCCGTTCTGCCACCTGCAATACGCGTCCAGCTATCGGCACTGCCGGTGGTCGAGGTCCAGATGCCCCGAAGAGCGTGTTCGCGAAATCCGCCATTCACGGCCAGGTACAAACGACCCGTTGAGCTACATTCGATATCCATTTGACCTGTACTGCTTCCGGCAGCACTTGAACCACTGAACACGACCGTCCAGTTGTTACCCCCATCAGTCGACCGTAATAATCTCCTGTGCCCTGCCACATAAACATGTCCATTTACCGGGTTTATCTCGATCTTATGTATGTAATCGAAAGGATGGTCAAACACTTCCAGCGTGCCCGATCCATATTGATTTCCCCTTTCTGTGAAATTGGTGTTCAGGCGCTGCCAGGTCACTCCATTGTCGGTTGATTTTAAAATGCCCTGACTGTGATAGGGAGCGCCATCTTCAGAGGTAGAGTTACCGACCGGTTCACCACCACCGGCATACCAGGTATCCTGAAATCCCGGGCGGGGATCCTGCACCAGGCTCGACAGGTTATGAATATCATTTTCCGGACTTACCCGGTTCCAGTTGGCACCGCCATCGGTGGAACGGAAAATTCCTCCGCTTACAGATCCGGAAAGAATGATCCGGTTCGAGGAATTATTATAGCGGATATCGTACGCTACGGTGCGGGTTCTGCCGCCGATACTGTCGGGGCCCGCGGCAATATAAGTATTCAGGTTATCGGTACCCTGTACACCGGAGCCTATGTCGCGGTGCCGGCTTTCAACACTCCGTGCGAGCTGGTATTCCTGACGGCGTATGTTGGCTGGCAATCTGCCGGTACCGGGATCCTTCAGCATATCATATTCGTACAAGAAGCGGGCTCTGGAAAAAGCCGCTTTTGTTTCTTTCGATAATTTCTTCTTTTTATAAAAAGTCCGGAATTCGTTCAGGGTGAATTGTGGTGCAAAAAATACCCCTGCTCCGGCGACTAAAAAGCAGAGTAAAAGGATCAGGAGGGCAGGGCTTCTTTTCATAACAACTTACCGGTGTAAATGGTTCTTATTTTCGTGTATCTAAATGTAAAGAAATTTTAGCGGCCGGTTAGTGATAATTTGATTAAAGTTTAGGAGGAGTGCCTGTCTGGCAGATTGTATTACCCAATTGCTTTCAGGAGCACAGAAGATATTATCTTTGCGCCGGAGTTATGAATTTGCAGTCGTTGTTATCTTCTTATCAGCAGCATTCCCGGCTGAAAACATTGTCGGAGGGGGTAGCGCATGCCCAGGCCGCACATTTTTACGGTAAAAATCTTTATGGCAGCGCGCCGGCATTTCTGATCAGCGCATTATATTCGGCTCAACCGCAGCAAAATCACCTGGTGATCTGTGCAGATGCGCAAGGCGCGGCTTATATGCAGAATACGCTGGAGCACCTGACGAAAGCCCTCGACCTGTTTTATTTCCCTTCCTCTTTTAAGAACAGGAAAAACTTCAGCCTGCTGAACAGCAGTCACGTGATGCTTCGAACCGAAGCGCTGACCCGCTGGAGTGCCGGGGGGAATAAAAAGATCATGGTGACCTATCCGGAGGCATTATTTGAGAAAGTGGTGCTGCCGGAAACGCTATCCGGAAATATCATTTACCTGAAGACCGGCGAACGTATCGACCTGAACGGGCTGATGGATAAATTAGTGGGTTATGGATTTGAGCGGACCGACTTTGTGTATGAACCCGGTCAGTTCGCGCTGCGTGGTGGTATTCTTGATATTTATTCCTTCGGAAATGAAAAGCCGTACCGGGTAGAATTGTTTGGAAACGATATCGATTCCATACGCATTTTCGATCCTGAATCTCAGTTGAGTGAACGGAAGTTATTGCAGGTTTCCATTCTCCCCAATGTTGAAAAACATTTTGAGCATGATCGGAAAACTGTCCTGACCGACTTTCTTCCCCAAAATACCATTGTGTGGATAGAAG
>JAEYRC010000390.1 GCA_023409675.1 Bacteroidota bacterium | reverse complement strand
CCCCAGCGTTAGTAAGAAGTTTTTCTCCCCCGGCCTGCCTGTTCATTAAGGAGAAATTTATTCAGTACAGTGGGCTGCTGTCCTGAGATTCCATTCAGGCTTGATTTTTTTTAATTATTTTGGAGTTATGGAACGACACATCACCTCATGGTTCAGTCCGTCATTGCATAAGGAAATGCCGGTAGCGGTATATGGAAATTATGGATTTGCACTACTGCTAATTCCTACCGCCGCGGCAGATTTTCTCGAATATGAACGATTTCAGCTGCTGGAATCGATCAGGCCATTCATAGAGGCGGGAAAGGTAAAAGTATTTTCCATCGACAGCATCAATACCGATAGCTGGATGCATCCGCATGCCGACGGACGACATAAGATCATCCGGCATATGCAATGGAACAATTATGTTTATCATGAAGTGATACCCTTTATTAAAAACAATACCAGTTGGGATACACCGGTGATCACCTGCGGAGCTTCATTTGGTGCCCTGCACAGTATGAACCTTTTTCTGAAGCGCCCGGATCTTGTTCAGGGTGTGATCGCTATGAGTGGGGTATATGAACTGACGGAATACAGTAAAGGTTATTTTGATGACGATGTTTATTTCAACAGCCCGATGCATTATATGCCCAATCTTACGGAACACAGTATTCTTGAAGAGATTCGGCAAAGCAGCCACATCCATTTGCTGAGCGGATCGGGTGATTATGAAGACCCTGATAATGCCCGGCGCTTCGCGCGCATTTTATACGTTAAGGGCATCTGGTATGAACTGGATATCTGGGGGCCCGAATGGAAGCACGAATGGCCAACCTGGCGGCATATGCTTCCGCACTACCTGGGTACCCGTTTTTAAGCTGCAGGCTGGACTTAACTTGTAACGTACAATAAGGGAAACGTTTATTCAAACGCCTTCCCGGGCATACTGTTTCAATAACTCAATAAATTGTTCGCGCGGGATCATTTCAGCCCCAAGAGACTGGAGGTGATCGGTATACACCTGGCAATCGATCAGTACGATGCCTTCCTTTTTTAACTGCTCCACCAGTTTGATAAAGGCATATTTACTCGCGTTACTGACCTTTGTGAACATGCTTTCACCATAAAATATCTTCCCGATCCGCACCCCGTATAATCCACCCACCAGTTGATTATTTAAAAAGCATTCTGCCGATAATGCATAACCGATTTCGTGCAGCCGGGTATAGGCCTGTTGTATATCGTCATCAATCCAGGTGCCATCCTGGTCTTTACGCTCAGAGATGCGGCAATTGCGGATCACTTCAGAAAAACAGGTATTCATCCGGAAATCAAAAGCATCACGGCGTAACAACTGCTTCATGCTCTTGCTCACATTTAATTTCTCCGGAAATAACACAAAACGGGGATCGGGGCTCCACCATAGAATGACCGGTCCTTCATACCAGGGAAAGATACCCTGTTTATATGCGGTTAAAATTCTGTCTGTCGACAAATCACCGCCCAATGCCAGCAAGCCATCTGGTTCTGCAAAATGTGCCGGAGGAAAGGTAAGGGATTGATCCAGAGCAAAAACAGGCATTGAAAGAAATTTATAGAACCGCGATCTTAAACCGCGACTTCAATTGTAGCGCCAATACCCCTGTCGGTAATAGCTTCACACTGAGGTTTGAGGTCATCAAAGCTGCCGTTCTTAACCGCATATTTTCCCTGGAAGTGAATGATATAGGCGCATTGTTCGGCCTGTTCAGCAGAATGGCCGCAAACTTCCATCAACGTTTCAATAACCCATTCAAAAGTATTGACCTCATCATTCCAGACGATGAGGTTACACGGATCTTCCGTATCGGTGATGGTGAGCGTATCTTCTTCGGTTGCAGTACGTGTTGAAGCAACAATAGCCATAGGCGCTGATTAAAATGCAAAGTTAAACATAATGCCCGGCTATTCCAATCGGCCCTTCCACAGCGATAAATACCACTATGCTTTAGCCGCTGATGCGGCGATTGGGTGCAGGGAGCAGGGCAATTTAAACGGCATAAGGAAAAAAGTATTGAAGATTTTTTCAAAAAAAATTTGGGTGAATGTATTCTACACCTATCTTTGCACTCCCTATAAAAATGGGAGCATAGCTCAGTTGGTTTAGAGCATCTGCCTTACAAGCAGAGGGTCCGCGGTTCGAGCCCGTGTGCTCCCACAAAGAAAGCCTCAGGTTAATTCCCCGGGGCTTTTTTTATGCCCATTTGTCACCCAGCTTTTATTCTTTCAACATTTTCTCTACTGTATACTTTACGGGCCTTTCAGACGTCCACATGGCATAATAATTTGATCGGATAAGGTATCGTTCAGTAAAATCTATTGATATGGCACTCATACCAAAAAAATACAGGGAGAACTACGGTCAGGAGGAAGATCGTGTGGATTCTACTGGCGCTGATCATTTATCCGGCTTCGATCCGGATGATCGCCAGGATGGCCGTGAAAAGGAATGGCAGGATCGGGGCAGGGTGCAGACTGAAAGGCCTGACCCGGAGCGTAAGACGTCAATTGAACGTGATTTTGAGCCGGAAGATAACACGCCAGCATCATCAGATCCGGCGTACTAAGCGTCTAATTCAACTGAACCTGGGGCAGCCGGTAGTTCACGCCGTCGTATAATATGGCTTCCTCAACCCGGCAGGTGAGATAGGGGTATACAGGGGTCTTTTCAAGCTGCAGGATTACCTCCTCTTTGGAAGGAGCATTTATGGTGATCCAGGCCTGCTGACTCTCCATTGTTACAATATAGTGGTCAATAATGCCCTGCTCTATAAGGGTATTAATATACTCCCGATGTGCCGGCAACAGCTTCATGAATGTATCATCGATTAAAAAACTGATCGTAACCTGGTACTTATTCATTTTATTTCATTTGAGGGTACAGGTATAGGA
>JAEYRC010000379.1 GCA_023409675.1 Bacteroidota bacterium | reverse complement strand
GTGCAGGTAGATAACCAGGAAAAACAATCCGGTGAAAATAAAGAAGAGCGCCAGGCTGCTGTTTTCTGTTTCAACCCCTGTTTTTTTTTGCAGGTAAAATAGCGTGTTTCCAAAACTGCTTTTCACCGGCAGATCGGTCGGGGTAAAAACAATTTCCACCCGGTCGCGTGCTTCGGGAAAGGACACGAATTCTTTTTTCAGGTTTTCAATTTCCACGAAATATTGCCATTGCAGCGGTATCAGGCATTCCAGGGCATAGCGCCTGTTGTTCAGCATAACCGATTTACCGGTATACACATACAAACCATTTTCCAGTCGCACTACCCTGCTGGCATCATCATCATGCAAAATATTTATTGGAGGAAGTGTGAGCTGCGTATTCCAGAAAAGCAGTTCGGGATTCTTATTGTTCTCTGTTGCATAGATGAAAAAGGTATAGCCCTTCTTCTTATCAAGTACAGCCTGCAGCAGGTCATTCGAATAGGTTCGATGTATTAACGCGTTCAGTACCGAAGTATCCCGGGCAAGGCGCTGGAAGTCCTTTTCCTTTGATTCTATATCCTGTTGAATCTGGTGCGCGTAAAATCCACTGGTGGTACTACTGACAATATAGGTATTCAGAAAATACGCCACGGCGAAAAGAAACAACGCGGCGAATAACAGGTAAAGTGATCTTCCGTAAAATTTCTTCAGGTGTTGCTTCACGGCCCCGTGTTTTGTTTTTTGATCCTGTTCCAGATCGCGTCCATCTCTGTCAGAGACATGGAAGATAAAGATCTGCCCAGGGCAGTTGCTTCCTGCTCCAGTGCAGTGAACCGCCTCATGAATTTACGGTTGGTTTTCTCCAGAGCAGTTTCGGCATCTATGTTCAAAAACCGTGCGTAATTGATCATGGAAAACATAAGATCTCCGAATTCCTCTTCTATTCTTTCGGTATTGCCACCGGCTTCAGCTTCCTTCAACTCAGCCATCTCTTCTTCCACCTTATCCCATACCTGTATTTTATTTTCCCATTCAAAGCCCACGTCTTTTGATTTTTCCTGCAGACGGGTAGCTTTCACCACTGCAGGAAGTGAAACGGGAACACCCGACAATACCGATTTCTTGCCTTCGCGAAGTTTTATCTTTTCCCAGTTTTCCCGAACATCTTCCGCGGAACTAACCTGCACATCGCCATAAATATGCGGATGACGGGAAATGAGTTTCGTGCAGAGGTCATTAATTGCCTCTTCAAGCGTAAACTCATCCTGTTCACGGGCAAGCCGGGCATAAAACACCAGGTGCAGCAGCAAATCTCCGATCTCTTCTTTAATTCCCTTCCAGTCCTTGCTGATAATCGCATCGGCCAGTTCGTAGGTTTCTTCTATGGTAAGCGGCCGCAGTGAAGCGATGGTTTGCTTCATATCCCAGGGACATTTAGTGCGCAGTTCATCCATGATCGTTACCAGACGTAAAAAAGCCTGCTGCAAACGTTGATTGTCTTCTGTCATGTTGAATTATACTTGTAAAAAACTGATGCCAAGAAACAGGATAAACAGTATTAAGATCAGTACAATGCTTAATATATTGAAAATTATAAACCGGAAGATGGTGCTGGCCCGGCTGAGCCGGTAAAACCTCCGAAAAGCTTTGAGCGTATACCATAGTCCATACAGAAAAATCAGGTTGGTGCTCCAGTTAAAGACTCTCCAGCCCGAATAATTTCCAATCTGCCCCAACCCGATCATCAGCAACACTATACAAAAGGTGAAGATATACAGGTAAACCAGGAAGATAGCGTGTTCAGCAAAATAATAACGGTTCGGAAAGATCCAGCCCAGAAAGAGGGCGAAAAGCGGAAGCGATACAAACAACAGGTAGGGAAAAGTATGCAGAAATTTATCGAACACATCACGGAAAAACTGCTGCTGATTATCGCCATATTTTTCTTTTAACTCGATCTTGCGGATCTGAAGCTGACGATTAATCCAGCCATCCCTTGACCCTGCAGGAAGCTGACGCTGCGCTTCTTTGTAGTCATCAACAGTTTTAAATGCCGGCCTGGCAGAAGCGGAGTCCGTACTTCTGATGATATCGAAAGCCCTGCCGATAACCGCGGAATCTTCCGCCGTTCGGGCATGCGCGAGGGCGGCAGAGGCCACTGCTGAATCGCGCAAGAACGCGCTTCCCCGTGGGGAGTTTTCTCCGATGTCCCAGGTCTTTACATTATACAGGTTAAAAAAGATCAGGAAAAAAACGGCTGAAGTGAAGATATACATCCGGAAAGGATCAAGATAACGTGCCCTTCTGCCGCTGGTAAATTCCAGAGGCAGAAAACCCGGGCGGGAAAATAAATAACGGATGGTAAAAAAGAATTTCCCGTCGAAATGCGTGATATCGTAAAAGAAATGCTTAACCAGGCTCAGGAAGGTTTCTCTTGGCTCGGTGTTGGCCTGTCCGCAGTTGTGACAATACAATCCGATCAGTTCTGCATTACAGTTTAAGCAGCGTTTTTCTGCCCGTTCTTTTCCGTGCGACAAACGTAAAAATTTTCGATAAATGTAATCATTCTGGCAGGTTTGACGTTCAGGGTTGGTAAAGGATCATTAAATATCAGCAAAAGAGGTATTTTATACAGATTTGGCGGTTACTTTTGCAGACAGCGCAATATCCAATATGTTGAATATGAAACAATTTCTGATTAGCCTTCTATTAAGTTGCAGTGTCTTTAGTGCTTTAGCGCAGTTCTATTATAATGATGTACTGCTCACCCGCAAGAGTGAGCGGCAAATAGCACAGTACAGGGAACTTGGGATCAAAAGCGTAACGCTGCGCAGTATAGAATCAAATAATCCTGTTGATGAAAATTTCCGGGTAGAGCAAAGGTTCAATAACAACTACAGCGAAGCGATTACGATCAGTACCTCATCGATTTCAGGCCCCTCTGAGCTGATCAGCCGCTATAATGCAAATGGCAAACTCATCTATTCCGCTGATACTTCAGATGGTTTCCGCAGTACCACGACCTATAGTTATACGCCTGGCAATCGTATTGATTCAATAAAGAATACAGCCTATTCTCCCGGTGGTGTAATAGATGAGGAGGTTCATCAGTGGATCTATAATGAAGAGGGCGCGCCTGTAAAATTGTATAAGATCAAGAACAATACCGATACTACAGTAGTTGAATTCATTCTAGATGAAGAAGGACGTATCGGTGAAGAAAAAGCCATTCGCAACGGCCGCCAGCTTCCGGTCATCTATTATTATTATGATTCAGAAGACCGGCTTACGGATATTGTTCGCTATAATGAAAAAGCCCGTCGACTCCTACCCGACCTGATCTTTGAATATGATAACAACAACCGGATGAAATCGATGATGGTGATTCCTGAAGGGTCAGATGATTATCAGTTATGGGTGTACAGTTATGATGGTCAGGGATTGAAAACCCGTGAAACCTGCTTCAATAAAGATAAGCGGCAACTGGGATATGTGCAGTATGAGTATAAACGATAGCCTGGAATACAGTTCCCTCAGATAAATACAAATGCAGTTCCCGCAGATGTCGCGGATTTTAGCGGATTAACGCAGATGATGATAAATGGCTGTTCAATCTGCGCAAATCTGCTTCTAATTTGCGAAATCAGCGGGAAATGTATTTATTTCTACAGGAATGTATTAATAAAAAAACCCCCTCCACAAATTTGTAAAAAGGGTTAGTACCCGGGGCGGGAGTTGAACCCGCACCCGCATTGCTGCAGACTGGATTTTAAGTCCAGCGCGTCTACCGGTTCCGCCACCCGGGCAACAAAAAAAAATTCCATCAGGGATGGAATTTAAAAAAAATGAGCGGAAGACCGGGCTCGAACCGGCCACCCCGACCTTGGCAAGGTCGTGCTCTACCAAATGAGCTACTTCCGCTGATGGCGCATAAACTGTTTCGTAATGAGGCGTATAACAGTCTGCGTTTTAAAGAACTTTTTTAACAGGAGGGCAAAGATAAGTATTCGAAGATTCCTGCAAAATTTTTTTGAACTATTATTTATACTTTGGCGAATACAGGGTGTTCTCGGGAACACTTACTTCAGGAGTTCCTTTATAGCGCTTGGTGTACAGGCTATAACAACCACCCAGCAAAAAAGCTACCAGGCAAAATACCTGCAGGTAGAAAAGAAAAACGGAGGAGTTAACCCAGTTGTGTGCAAAATCCTTTTCCCGCGGATCGTTTTCGTCTATATACGTCGTATGTTCCATAGTAAATTGATTGCTCTGCAAAAATAATGGTTCAAATGAGAAATTCAGCTTTTCGTTTAACAATTTCATAAAACTTCTTTTTTCCACGGACAAAATGTTCCCAAACCACGGAACCGGGAAAATATCCTTCCCAGTGCGTATTGGAACGCCGGGCACGGAAGCGGGTATCTTTGGGGCTGGTCAGCCATTTCATAAATGCAAAATGTGCACGGAGTACCGCGATGAAATAAGTTCCTTCACCGGCGAATAAGGATTTTACAGCGGAAACCGCATCCAGGTTGAAGCGTAAAAGTATTTTAAGGATAGCCTCTGCGGGGGGCAGATTTTTGGCCATCATGATGAGGTTATTGCGGAAATTCAAAAATACCTTACGGCTATTGCCTTTAGGCAGTGTTCCTCCTCCTACATGGTACACCACGGATTCCGGACAACAATACACCAAATGCCCCGATAGCTGAAGGCGCCAGCAGAAATCTATTTCTTCCTGGTGCGCATAGAAATATTCATCGAGACCGCCAATTTCATGATACAATTCAGCACGCACAAACATTGCCGCACCGCTGGCCCAGAACACCGGCCGAATAACATCGTACTGACCGGTATCTTCTTCACAATAATCAAAAATTCTTCCGCGCGCAAACGGATAACCGAGATGATCGATCCAGCCGCCGGCTGCCCCCGCATACTCGAAGTACTGCCTGTTGACATACTGACGTATCTTGGGCATACAGGCTCCGATGCGTTGATCCGCTTCCATCAGCCTGATGATGGGTTCAATCCAACCCGCTGTAGTTTCGACATCAGAATTCAACAATACATAATAATCCGCATTTACCTGCTGCAACCCAAGGTTATACCCCCTGGCAAAACCGTAATTCTCCGGCAGGCTAATAATGGTAGTTTGGGGAAATTCATGCTGAACGGTTTTTACAGAATCATCCGTTGATGCATTATCAACAAGCACTACCTCCATATTCGGATATGTAGATGCATATACGAAGGGCAGGAATTTCTTCAGATAATCATTTCCATTCCAGTTCAGGATCACTATGGCTACACGAGGGTTCAACAGGTCGTACCGCTTTAAATAAAAAATCTCGAAAGCAAAGGAACGGTTTTTATAAATTAGTTCTATGATTCCTTCGCTTTTTAACTGGAGAACAGGCCTTGCATTGATCGCTATCCTGATTATCAGCGGCACCATCTTTTATTCGAGGTTTCTCGCCCGCAAAATTGCCGGAGAAGAACGCTTTAAAGCCGAAATATGGGTGGAAGCCGGAAAATTGCTGGTCAACGACACCACCGGTATCAGTAACACCCTGGTTTTTTCCATTATTGGAGAAAATACCGCTATCCCCATCATTCAAACCAATGAATCCGGAGAAATCATTGATTATGTAAACCTCGATTCGGCTAAGGTTGCCCGCGACAGGAATTATGTGGCGAAAAAGCTGGCCGATTTCCGGGCCAACCCACCGATAGAATGGATCAACCCAACGGACAGCACTAAACGAAATTTATATTACTACGGCCATTCAACGCTGCTGACACAGGTTCAGTACTACCCTATCGTTCAGTTGTTCATTGTCGGGTTATTCATAGCCATCACTCTGATCGCCCTCACCAGCAGTTATGCGTCCGCGCAAAACCAGGTATGGGCGGGCATGGCCAAGGAAACCGCTCATCAGCTTGGTACGCCCATCAGTTCATTGCAGGGCTGGGTTGAAATGCTGAAGCAGGCTGAGAATCCACCTGAACTATTGGGGGAAATGGAAAAGGATGTAAACCGGCTTAACCTGGTATCGGACCGCTTTGGTAAGATCGGCAGTATTCCCCAGCTTGAAGCGCATGACGTTACCGGTCAGGTGCAGTCGATGGTGGATTATATGCGCAAGCGTGCTTCAGGTAAGGTACGGTTTTCTGTAAACCTTCCCCCGGAGCCGGTTATAGCAAACATTTCACCACCGCTTTTCGACTGGGTGATTGAAAACCTGCTCAAGAACGCGCTGGATGCAATTGAAGGAAATGGAGAGATCGGCGTTTTACTTGGTACGCATAAAAACCAGGTGTTTATTGATGTATCCGATACCGGCAGGGGTATTCCACGGCGAAACCAGCACCGTGTTTTTAATCCCGGGTTCACGACAAAAAAACGCGGTTGGGGATTGGGGTTAAGCTTATCC
>JAEYRC010000350.1 GCA_023409675.1 Bacteroidota bacterium | reverse complement strand
ATGTATACCCTTCCCATGGCTAAGCTGCGCCAGGAAGAACGGCCCAGGAAATATGCATTTGTGAACATGTTCGCCGTAATGCTGAATATAGCTCTGGTGCTCTTTTTCTATTATGTGGCCCGCCCGGCACATGAACAGGATCCGGAAAGTTTCCCCGGTTCCCTTTTCAATCCGGAAATCGGCATCGGGTATTTCATATTATCAAATCTGATCGCCAGCGCTGTAACGCTGCTGTTGTTGTATAAAGAATTTATCGCCTTCCGTTTTCGCTTTGATCCGAAACTTTGGAAAGAAGTGATCCGCTATTCCATGCCGCTGGTGATCGTTGGATTTGGCGGTATGATCAATGAGATGCTCAGCCGGGTAATCTACCTTAAAGTGCTCGACCATGAACCCGACCTGGAAGTGGAGCGGGAACTTGGCATTTTCGGTGCGAATTATAAGCTGGCTGTACTGATCACCATTTTCATCCAGGTATTTCGTCTGGCTGCGGAACCTTTCTTCTTTAATCAGTCAAAAAATGAAAGTGCTCCGAAAACCTATGCCCGGGTGATGAAGTTCTTCGTCATAGCCTGCTGCTTTATGTTTTTAGCGGTCGCGCTATTCCTTGACTTCTGGAAAATTCTTATTGCGGGCGGATTTCCGGAATATGCTGAAGGCCTGCATATCGTTCCGGTACTGTCGATGGCCAGTATCTTTCTGGGTATCTATTACAATCTTTCCATCTGGTACAAACTCACCAACCGAAATATGATTGGCGCGTATATCACCCTTGGCGGTGCCGTCATCACCATTGTTCTTAACCTCATCCTCATTCCGGAATTCCGGTATACCGGCGCCGCATGGGCAACCTTTTGCTGCTTTGCCGCCATGATGATTGTCAGTTACCTGCTGGGGCAGAAATATTACCCGGTACCTTATCCCCGTAAGAAACTTCTCACCTACCTGGTTATTGTTACTTTACTGTATATCGTACATGAAATCATCGTACGCCCGATGGACCCCACCACTGCATGGTACCCATATGTGTATTATGGCAGTGCCCTGCTTTTCCTGGGCTTGTTTACACTGCTGATCGCCCGGGTGGAACAGAAAGAGCTGGCCCGGATGCCGCTTATCGGGAAGTTTTTTTCGCGGACTACCACAGCTTGACGATCAGTGCAGCGACAGTCTTTGCGTAGAAAGTGATCTGATACTCATTTTTTTCCGGAACTTGATCTCACCTGTTTTTAAGAAAGGGGTTGGCAACTTTTTCATATCCGATCGTAGTTTCCGGACCATGCCCTGAATACACCACCACATCATCGGGCAGCGGCCATAAGCTGGTCTGAATACTGTTTATCAGGGTTTCAAAATTTCCGCCGGGAAGATCGGTGCGGCCAATACTTTCCCGGAATAATACATCTCCGCTGAGCACAAATTTGTGGTCGGCATTATAGAAACTGAGGCTGCCGGGTGAATGTCCCGGGGTGAATAATATCCTAAGGCTTTCTTCACCGATCGCGATCGTATCCCGCTCATCGATATAAATGAGTTCTCCCGAATAATTGATAAAGGGCAATCCATACATCTTACCTGTTGCAGGCCCATGCTCAAGAACTGTCTTTTCATTGCGATGAAGGTGCAATGGCAGGCCATAGGTATCATGGATAAAGGCATTCCCGAAAATATGATCGAGATGACAATGGGTATTTAACAAAGTTTTAGGGCTGAGGCGCTGCTGTTGTATATAGTTTTTCAGCTCATTACATTCTTCAGGAAAATAGCAGCCCGGATCCACGATAATGCAGTGCCCGTGCTCGTTATAGACGATATAGGTATTTTCCTGAAGAGGATTGAATGTGAAGCGTTTAACCGTAAGCATAGATGATCAGTTGATGTAAAAGAATTTCCCGGATAGTACGGATTGTTCTAACTTTAAAACTTTAAAGACTGGATATGCAATTTCACCCGAATATGTCAAAGACAAAACAATTTCTCCTGTTGTTTTTTGCTTTGACGCTGATGAGTATCGAATCCTATGCCCAGGTCAACACTGTTGAGTTCGGTAAAAACCGTGTTCAGTTCCGTAAGTTCAACTGGCAGTATTATCAGACCACTAATTTCAATACCTACTTTTACGAAAATGGTCAAACCATCGCCAATTTTGTAGCACAGATGGCGGAGGAAGAATTACCCGACATTGAGCGCTTTGTTGAATACGGGTTGCAACGCAGGGTTAATATCATCATCTACAATCATTTTAATGAACTGGAACAGTCGAATATCGGACTATCGCTTGACTGGCAAACCACTGGAGGGATAACCAAACTGGTCAACAATAAGATGATCGTTTACTTCGACAGCGATCATGCCAAGCTGAGAAAACAGGTGCGTATGGGTATTGCTCGCACGCTTGTAGATAATATTCTTTTTGGAGATGACCTGGGTGAATTTGCAGCCAACCAGGCCCTGCTGGATTTGCCCAAATGGCTGACCGATGGCTATATTGAATATGTCGCGGAGAACTGGAGCACGCAGCGCGATGATCAGCTCAAATCTGCCCTTTTATCGGGAGAATACCGCAACTTCTACCAGTTTGCCTTCAAACAACCCGATCTTGCGGGACACGCGTTTTGGCATTATATCGCCCAAACGTACAAGCAGGAAAATGTTACCTACTTTTTGTACCTGGCCCGCGTGTACCGCAATCTGAACGCGGCATCCAACCGTATCGCCAAGAAGAAATTCAAAGACCTGCTTAAAGATTTCATGGCCTTCAATGAAGAAAAGTATTATCAGGATATCCGCAGCAGACGCAATTTCCCCAAAGGCACGATCTCCATTGTAGAGGAAACATCTCCCAAAAAAGATTTCATCCGTTTCACCCCAAATCCGGCGCCACGCAGCATGACCTACGCGGTAGTTGAATACATCAAGGGCAAGAATTATGTGGTGCTGTATGAAAACTTATCCGACAGAAAGGTATTGCTGAAGAATGGTATCCGCTCCGCGGAAAATGAAGTGAATCCGAATTATCCGCTGCTGGCCTGGGATGGAAAAGGCACCCGGCTTGCCTGCATCTATTGGGAAGAAGGAGAAATACGGTTATTCGTATACGATATGGTTGCCCGCTTCAAGCGCATCAAACAGCAGGTTACGCCCTTCGAACTGATACAGGATATGAAATTCATGCCCGATCCGAATATCCTCCTTCTCAGCGCGGTTCGTAAGGGTCAGTCTGATATTTTCCTGTACAACATTGAAGAAGACAGTTATGAGCAGGTTACCAATGACGCATATGCCGACCTGGATCCATCATTTGCGGCTTTTCCTAATAAAACAGGAATTCTGTTTTCTTCCAACCGGCCTGATGCCAATACGCTCGGGAGAGATACCGCTGTTCCGGGAGGTAAGTTCAATATTTTCCTTGCAGATAATTTCAATAAAAGCGAGTTCAGGCAACTATCGCAACTGAGTAATATGCGTTATGGAACTGCCCGCTTTCCGGTTCAGTATAACAACACCCACTTTACGTTTATCAGTGATGAAAATGGTGTCGCCAACCGCTATGCCGGATTCTTTTCTACCCGACGCGCCGGCCTCGATACGGTTTTTGTGATAGGAGAAACCTTTCTCCGCAATCCCGATGACCAGGAAATAGATTCCGCTCTGCAGGCAGCAGGAAAATCCGCACCGGATTCTGTATTCACTTTTTCCGTGACCAGCGATTCAGCCTATGTATTCCCGATCACGAATTACCAGAGCGGGCTTTTGGAAACAAAAATTGCCGGTGATAATGGCCAGGTGAGTGAAGTACGGCAGGAAGGCAACCTTAAATTTTTGTATAAGCTGAAAGTCGACGAAACCGCCTTACGGCGCCGCAATGTCAATGCCCGTCCGACAGATTACCGTAAAAGCACTATAGCAGCGGAGCGACTGGCCAGTGGAGCAAGACTTGATGCACCCCGGCAAAGGGATACCGCAGCAAGACAACAGAATGTTTTTGAAACGGAATTCG
>JAEYRC010000328.1 GCA_023409675.1 Bacteroidota bacterium | reverse complement strand
TCTTCATACAAACGGCTTTTCAGCATAGTCATGGCTTTCTCACGGTTTTCACCCTGCGTTCGCGCTTGCTGACATTCTATGATAATACCGGTTGGTTTGTGGGTAAGGCGAACCGCGGTTTCCACCTTATTTACATTCTGCCCCCCTGACCCGCCACTCCTGTAGAAAGCCCATTCCACATCAGCCGGGCTCACTTCAATTTCAATAGAATCATCGATGAGGGGGTAAACATAAACCGATGCGAAAGAGGTATGCCGTCGGGCATTACTGTCGAATGGTGATATCCGCACCAGGCGGTGCACCCCGCTTTCGGCCTTGAGAAATCCATAGGCAAAAGGGCCGTCAAACTGAAGGGTGGCACTTTTAATGCCTGCCCCATCGCCATCCTGCCAGTCGAGTTCGGTAACTTTCCAGTCCTGCTTCTCACCATACATCCGGTACATCCTCGACAGTATCTCTGCCCAATCCTGACTTTCGGTACCACCGGCGCCGGAATTGATCTGAAGAATTGCAGGAAGCTCATCCTCCGGCTTATTGAGGGTGCTTTTGAATTCAGCCTCCTCAATCCTGAGCAGCGCATCATCATAAGCTTCGCGGGTTTCCGCTTCAGTGGCATCACCCGACTTCCAGAATTCAAACAATACGGCGAAATCCTCTACCGCACTATTTACCTGCTCATACAATTTCACCCAATATTCATTGAGCTTAATGTTCTTCAGTATCTCTGTGGCCCGTTTGTTATCATCCCAGAATCCGGGAGAAAGGCTTAATTGTTTTTCCTGATGTATCTTTTCAAGTCGGTTATCGACGTCAAAGAAACCTCCTCAGGACAACTACCCGGTCCCTTATATCCTTAATCTGTTCTTGTGTCATAGGGCGCAAAGTTAGGGGATTTCAACCGGACAGCCGGCGTTGAATGGAGCTGAATTTCCCTGGAACAGGCTCAAGCTGGCGGAATTCAGCATCGTAATCAGGAACAGAAATTGCGGATAATTAATGCAGCATCAAATCATTTAACTATGAAACCAATAAGTTTGCCACTATTTATTTTGCTAAGTGTTGTGCTGTTGTCCTGCTCGAACAGCCGCGATAACAGCAGCCCTGATTTTTCTGTCGGAAGTCTGGAGAAAACCCGCTGGGAAATCGACCGGTTGCAACCATTTCCGGCTGATTCCCTTCGGATGACGCCGCCCGTTTACATTCAGCTTGATTCCGGAAGACTGAAAGGTTTTGCGGGATGCAACTCTCTCTTCGGATCATATCTGCAATCGGGAGATACCTTACAGTTTGATCCTGTTGGCAGTACCAAAAAGTTTTGTAATACCGGCATGGAGATTGAAAATGCGGTGATCATGGCCCTGCACGCCACCAACCGCTACAGGCTTGGAAATGAGCAACTCGAGTTATTGTATAATGACAGCCTGCTGGCTACTTTCCGCATCATGAAACCGGAAGAAAATACGGAATAAAAAAAATCCCTGCCGCAGAGCGCAGCAGGGATTAACATATTGATGCGTCGGATTAATAATCCATTCCGCCCATACCAGGAGCGCCACCGGGCATTGCAGGCTCTTCTTTTTTCGGCTTGTCTGCAATAACACATTCTGTGGTAAGCAGCATACCGGCAATAGAAGCCGCATTTTCGAGGGCAATACGGGTAACTTTGGTTGGATCGATTACACCAGCTCCGAGCAGATTTTCATACACTTCGGTGCGTGCGTTGAAACCGTAATCAGCAGTACCTTCTTTCACTTTCTGAACAACGATACTTCCTTCGATGCCACTGTTCACCACAATCTGACGAAGGGGTTCTTCAATAGCTCTTTTTACGATCTGAACACCTGTGGTTTCATCTTCATTGATTCCTTTGAATGAATCCAGTGAAGCGATAGAGCGGATGTAAGCAACACCACCACCGGGAACGATACCTTCTTCAACAGCCGCACGGGTTGCATGCAGGGCATCATCAACGCGATCTTTCTTCTCTTTCATTTCCACTTCAGTTGCAGCACCAACATACAGTACCGCTACACCACCGCTAAGCTTAGCCAGGCGTTCCTGCAATTTTTCTTTATCATAGTCAGAGGTAGTTGTCTCCATCTGAGCTTTGATCTGATTTACGCGGGCGGTGATATTTTCTTTTTCACCTTTACCATCAACAATAGTGGTATTGTCTTTATCGATGGTTACGGAAGCAGCAGATCCCAGGTAGCTGAGGTCAGCGCCTTCCAGTTTATAACCCTGCTCTTCGGAGATAACGATACCTTTGGTCAGGATCGCGATATCCTGAAGCATTTCTTTTCTGCGATCACCGAAACCAGGCGCTTTAACAGCAGCAACTTTCAGGGTTCCGCGAAGTTTGTTTACCACCAGGGTAGCCAGTGCTTCACCTTCCAGGTCTTCAGCAATGATCAGCAGGGGGCGACCGCTTTGGGCAACTTTTTCCAGAATGTGCAGGATATCTTTCATAGCGCTGATCTTTTTATCGTAGATCAGGATATACGGATTCTGCAATTCAGCTTCCATTTTTTCGCTGTTGGTAACGAAGTATGGAGAAATGTATCCACGGTCGAATTGCATACCTTCCACCACTTCAACAGTAGTATCGGTACCTTTCGCTTCTTCAACAGTAATTACACCTTCTTTACCTACTTTAATAAATGCTTCGGCAATAAGTTTTCCGATAGTGTTGTCGTTATTAGCAGAAATGGTAGCCACCTGCTCAATTTTACCGGTATCGGTACCAACGGTTTGCGACTGACGCTGAAGGTCAGCGATCACCTGTTCAACGGCTTTGTCGATACCTCTTTTCAGGTCCATAGGGTTAGCGCCGGCAGCTACATTCTTTAAACCTTCAGCAATGATCGCCTGGGCAAGAACGGTAGCGGTGGTGGTTCCATCACCAGCGATATCAGCTGTTTTTGAAGCAACTTCTTTCACCATCTGGGCACCCATATTTTCGATAGGATCTTCCAGTTCAATTTCCTTAGCAACGGTTACACCATCCTTTGTGATCGCAGGTGCACCGAATTTTTTCTCCAGTACCACATTACGTCCTTTAGGACCCAGGGTCACTTTAACCGCATTGGCAAGGGTGTCAACACCTCTTTTCATTTTATTGCGGGCATCAATGTCGAAAAACAATTGTTTAGCCATATTACTTAATTTGTAGTTTGTTTAGATGAGCAATTTTCTTTTCCGGGGGTATTGATCAGATGATCGCCAGGATGTCACTTTCACGCATGATCAGCAGATCATCACCATCAAGCTGAATTTCTGTTCCTGAATATTTACCATATAATACGGTATCACCTTCTTTCACAGTAACCGGTTCATCTTTTTTACCGGGGCCGGCGGCCACTACAGTACCACGCTGGGGTTTTTCTTTGGCAGTGTCAGGAATGATGATTCCACCGGCAGACTTCTCTTCTGCTTTAGCCGGTTTCACGATTACCCTGTCATGAAGTGGGGTAACATTTAACTTCGTAGCCATAATTGTTGAAATTTTGATTTATTAAATGAATATTCAAGGTCTTTAACGTCTGCTTTGGCAGCCCGCAAATGTAAACGAATACCATACCAATCCACTGTAAGAGCCATTTTTTCAGCAGCTTAGATCGGAAGCCCACCCAAATTGACATAAGTACTGATCGGGAAAAATTATTTGTGCCATTATTACAGCAGGAACATTTCGTTAAAAACCCGGATTGTTTTTGAGTGACGGCCTAAATCCGTTAGCTTTGCGCCCTCAATCAGTTCTTATAATGATCAGCAGAAGAAATATTCGTGTAAAAGTGATGCAGACCCTTTACGCGCTGGAGCAGCAGGAAGCCACCGTTCAAACCTCAGATCCTTCCAAATTTCTGCAAAAACAATTCGATCTCAGTTCAAGGCTTTTTCTATATATCGTACATTTTCTTACCGGCGTAGCCCGCTATGCCGAAACAGATTCCCGGAACCGGGCATCCAAACACCTCCCTTCAGCACAGGACCTTAGCGTTAATACCAAACTTGCAGGTAATGAATTGCTCTGGCGCATTATGGAAAATCCGGGCTACCAGGAAGCGCTGAAGGCCGAAAAACTGCATTTGCTGGACGACCAGGAATTGCTTCGAAAAATATACCTCGACCTGTCGGTGACCGATATTTATGCTGAATACCTGAATGAACAGGGTCGTAACCGCAAGAGTGAGAAAGACATTCTGGAATTTATCTTAACCGATATCATGCTGCCTAATGAACGGTTCACCGGATTTCTGGAAGAAAACTTTCCCAATTGGGATGATGACGGGTCGATGATTGTTCAATTGCTCCAGAATTTCCTGGCTAAACCGCAATCGTTTAACCTGCAGCAGTTTGTCAGCCGCGAAAAAACCCAGTATGGTAAATTACTGCTTTCCACAGCTATTGAAAAAGAGGCGCTGACCATGGAATACATAAAACCCCGGCTGAAAAACTGGGATGCCGAGCGGATCGCGGTTCTTGATATGATCCTCATGCGCCTGGGCGTTTGTGAGTTTCTGTTCTTCGAAACCATTCCCCCGAAAGTTACGATCAATGAATACATTGATCTGGCGAAAGAATACAGCACCCCGCAGAGCGGTCAGTTTGTCAACGGCATTTTAGATAATATTCATAAAGAACTGGTTAGTCAGAATAAAATGCATAAAGTGGCTTTTAAGGCCGGATAATGACGTTCATTCTCTAAATTCGCATAAAATTATCCCCTGATGAAAAATTACCTATTCCTGATTTCCTTATCCCTGCTGCTGGTTGCCTGTGGCGCGGAAGCAGATGATGCACAGTCTGTAACCACAGCTCCGGCTGTATCTGCAGCAAACGTCCGTCAGTTAACAACCATTGAATGGATCGATTCAGCAAAAAATCTGGGCAAGATCAATGAAGGGCAGCAACTGCAGATTGCCTTCCGGTTCAAAAACAGCGGCGACAAACCACTTATCATTCAGTCGGTACAACCCGGTTGTGGATGTACGGTAGCTGATTATCCCAAACAACCGATCGCGCCGGGAGCAGAAGCATCTATCACCGGATCCTTCGACAGCAATGGTCGCGAAGGATTGCAGCATAAGGAAATCCTGGTTACCGCCAATACAGAGGGCAACAACCTGCATAAGATCGCCTTTACGGTTGAAGTTATGAAAGCACGATTACCGAATTAGACCCAACACTTTTCACATATAAAAACTCCACTAATGACAGTTTCAGCAATCTTATTACAGGCAGGCACCTCAGCCCTTCCACAGATGTTACTATTGGGCGGGATGATTCTTGTCTTCTGGTTATTTATGATCAGGCCTCAGGCTAAAAAAGCCAAAATGGCCAAACAGTTTCAGGAAAACCTCCAAAAAGGCGATAAAATAGTAACCATTGCCGGAATTCACGGCAATGTGAATAAAGTAAATGAGGATGGAACGATTACCCTTGAAACAAGCCCGGGAAGTTATCTGAAAATTGAAAAGTCGGCCATCTCCATGGAATGGACCAACCAATTGAACAAAGCGGCTGTACCGGCTAAAGCATAATTTAGAATTAGATTTTCGGCAGGCCGGGTCAGTAATGATCCGGCCTGTTTTATTTTGTGCCTGTGTAAAGATGGCCGATCGTTTTTCATAACCGGATTTTAACCGTAATTTTTCGCCTTATATTCAGCTATGATCTTCAGTGTAGGTATAACCGGTGGCATCGGATCCGGAAAATCAACGGTTTCCAAAGTGTTCGAAACATTGGGCATCCCGGTATATTATGCCGATGCCGAAGCTAAAAAAATTCTTCAGGAAGATCCTGAAATCAGGGCGCAGCTTATCACCTTATTCGGGCCCGAAACTTTTAGCAGGGGCTTGCTCAACCGAAATCTTATCGCTGAAAAGGTATTTTCCGATGCTTCCCTGCTGACCAGGCTCAATGAACTGGTTCATCCCAAAACTATAGAAAACGCGCATGCATGGATGAACCGGCAAACCACACCCTATGCGGTTAAGGAGGCAGCGCTTATCTTCGAAAGCGGCTCACAGGCTCACCTCGATCATGTCATCGGTATATATGCCCCCACCGCGCTGCGCATCCACCGAACAATGCAACGCGATAACATCACCCGCGAAGCAGTATTGGCCAGGATGAAGCGCCAAATTGATGAAAATATCAAAATGAAACTCTGTCATTCCATTATCGTTAATGATGAACAACAGCTGGTTATTCCCCAGGTTATTACGCTTCATGAAAAACTGCTGAAACTGGCTGCGGAAAAAAAGGAAAAATATGCCTTACCCGAACAAGCATGAGCCGGCAGATACACTCCCCTGTTTTCCGGTGTTGCAACAAAAATTAATTAGCCTTCTGCACCAGCTAAGCCCTGAGGAATGGAATACACGCACCTTCCCGGGAATCTGGACTGCAGGTGATATTGCGGCACACCTGCTCGATGGTAATCTTCGCGGTATTGCGGCGATGCGGGATAATGTAACCATAACAATGGAACAGGATGGTACGATGGAAGGATTGATCCAGGCACTGAATGCTGTCAACGCACAGGGAATTGAGCAATACAGGCGTCTTGGTCAGCGCCTGGTCACCGACCTTATCGAATGGTCAGGAGAGTTGTATGTACAGGTATTGCAATCAACCGATCCAATGGCGCCGGCAATTTTTCCCGTAGCGTGGGCTGGCGAAACCCAATCGACAAACCGCTTTCACATTGCCCGGGAGTACACCGAAAAATGGCATCATCATCAGCAGATATTATCCGCTGTTGAGAAAGTGGATGATCCAGTGCACGGCATCCTTACTCCGGAATTGTATATTCCTTTTCTCGATACAATTTTTATGGGACTGCCCTGGCATTTAGAGCAATCTTCAATTCAGGAATCCATTGCGGTGGAAATAGTGATTCGTCATCCACATTTTGAAAAACAGTATCGGTTCTTCATTAACGTTAGTGATACCCTGCAGGAGGACGATTATCCGGTGCAGTGCAGGATAATATTACCAGCCGATATTGCCTGGAGATTATTCATGACGCGAAAGTACAAACACCATTACCGGTCGCTGGCTATTGTTGAAGGGGATCAGCAAACAGGTCAGCTGATGCTGGACTACGTAGCGGTATTGGCATAAAAAAAAGGCCCTGAAACCAGGACCTTTTCAATAAACATACTATATTTTAGTTATACTGTACGGTACCGATGCTTAACGCATTATCACCGGTTCCATTCAGTAATCCTTTTGAATAGAAAGTATAATTCTTTCCTTCAGTGATATCCACGCCTGGAACATCAACAACAACAGCATCGCCTGAACGCACCATCAGGGTATAATTCCCGGCAGGTACAGGTGTAAAGGCGGCCAGTTCTGTTACGTTAGGAGAATCACCGATATAAGATTTTCCATCCATGCGAATGGTATCGGTGGCATTAGCCAGCCAGAAGTCAACAGCCGGTGCATCGGGTGACAGATGCAGGAACCGTAAGTTTGAATTTCCTGCCTGAGAAGCCGGCGCATCCTGC
The DNA here is from genome assembly GCA_023409675.1 of Bacteroidota bacterium. Taxonomy (GTDB): domain Bacteria; phylum Bacteroidota; class Bacteroidia; order Chitinophagales; family Chitinophagaceae; genus Flavitalea. Next base: position 972 of record JAEYRC010000328.1, on the reverse strand, counting down.
AGTAATAAGGTTTTTACCATTCCTGAATTGAGGGTATCATATACAAAGATAGAATAGTTCTTATCCTTTTCGAGGTTTACTGATCCTTCATAAACATTCGTGGTACCGTCATTGGTTAACCGAATATTATGCTGTCCGGCAGGTACCTGAACATAAGCGTTTCCCGGTGTTCCAAGATAGGAGCCAAAACTCAGCGGAGCGGATGAAACTTTTGCTGTATCATGATAGAGGTCAACAGCCGGACTACCCGGAGATGCATGGATCACGGCAACATTGGCTCGATCATTATTAACATCAACAGTATCATCTTTTGAACAGCTCACTAATACCGATACGGCTAAAATTGCTGATAGCACTTTGCCCATAGGGCCACTGTTTCTTTTCATATTCATTTTCTTTTTGTGGTTAATGGATAAATTCCATTAGCTGTTTTCCAAAGACAATGCCTATAATGAGCAGTGGTTTTTTTTATTTTCTATGAAGCATATACTAAAATGATAATCAATCTCTTATAATTTAAAATAGTGGAAAACTTTTATTGCGCCAATGCTTAACATTTCTTTAGCATCCGCTAAAGAATTTCTACGTTAGAATTCTTGTGTATAGCGTTTGTCCTATACTGTTAGTGGCAGCAGTAATAATCAATAATTATGGTTTTCTATTAGCGTATTATTATGTTTACCTGATAACCAAAAAATATCAGCATGACATGTGGCTACAATTCAACATACCATTCCGACAATACAGTGCCTGTCAGCCAAAAAGCGCTGAGTAAAATTTTTCTTACGAAGTCTATATAATCTGATAGGATCAGGCCAGTTTCGACAGCGCGTTCTTAATACGCGATAATCCTTCCTCGATATTTTTCATACTGTTGGCAAAGGAGATCCTGATACAATCGGGTTCACCGAAAGCAGAACCCGTAACGGTGGATACATGACCCGTATTGAGCAGATACATACAAAGGTCATC
>JAEYRC010000312.1 GCA_023409675.1 Bacteroidota bacterium | reverse complement strand
CCCATATGTATACCCATGGTATAGGCTATGGCGATATCAATGGCGATGGCCGGAAAGATGTGGTCATCAAATCGGGCTGGTGGGAAGGACCCGAAGATCCAACAACGGAAAACTGGACCTTTCATCCGGCAAACCTGGGAAATGACTGCGCCCAGATGTATGTACTGGATCTGAACCAGGACGGGCGCAATGATGTCATCAGCTCCTCAGCGCACCAGTATGGCATCTGGTGGCATGAACAGGTTCTTCAGGATGATGGAAGTATTCAGTTCAAACAACACCAGATCGACAGCTCATTCTCGCAGAGCCATTCATTAATGCTGGCAGATATAAATGGTGACGGGCATCCGGACCTCATCACCGGAAAGCGTTATTACGCCCATAATGGCGGCGACCCCGGTGCGGAAGATCCGGCTGAATTGAACTGGTATGCCTATCATCCCGGCAAAACACCCACCTGGACCAAACACAGCATCGATACCAATTCCGGAAGCGGGCTGAACATTGTGGTACAGGATATGGATAAAGATGGCCGGCCCGATATTGTGGTGGCGAACAAAAAAGGCCTGTTTTACTTCAAACAAAAATAAAATATCCGCATTTCCACTTATGAAGGGCTGAATATCAGCCTATTATTTCCATACGTATTTTCCCTAGGTAGTTTTCCTATTTGCCGGTAATTACGGACTCCTATCTTCACCCCAATAATTGTGGATTCTGATGATGGAGATCAATTTTATCAGGGGGAGCTATTCTTTGAAGATATTTTTTGATAATGTAAATAAGACCTACATCATGGTGGAAGCCGGGCGCTGTTATATGCTGCCTGAACATTTGCTGCAACAGTTTGAAGCGTATGTAGGCGCCGTGTACTCAGGGCATCTGCCCGCGCTGCAGTCCTGGTACGAAAATCTGTCGCCGGAAGAGCAAACACAGATCATTATTGCCAGAACCTCGCTGACCCAGGATGAATTCTTTAATGAATTCATGCCCCCGGAATAGTTGCCGGAAATCTTCTGTAAATAACTTCAAAAATTTGTGGGATTCGCCCCTGAACACCGGGCCGGATATAAAATCTGCCGGAATTCCTCTTGTTCTGACCTAATCTCCCAGTTGAATACCCCGAACAATTCGTTCGGCTTCCTCTGCGATAATTCCCTCTGTGCAATCCGTGGTGATGAAAATGATCCGGAGCAGCGCTTCTTCCCGGTCCACAAAGTACTCGCGGTAACAGGTCGGGATTCGGGTATAGGGGTCAACCACCGTATACGCCAACAGCGAGAAAGGCTTGCCTGTTCGAAAGCTGGTGGAAATGCTGAAGGCCTCCGCACGGAATTGCTGCTGAAGCCGGGCTTTAAGCGAATAGAGCAGGGTAGTGTCAAAACTACCTCCCCGATAGGCCAAAGCAATCGTTTCATAATAGGGAGCAACAGTCGTATGGGCGGAATATAATAACTGTGGCTTAGAATAGCCCGGAAGTGAGCGCCTCAGGTAAGGGAAGTATTCCTTCACTATAAACGGTTGAACAAATTTTTTTACGGGATGAAAGAAGTAATCACCGAACAGATCGATCCGCAGCGGCTTTTGAGCATCTGTATAATAAGGCCGGCCGCTGTCTTCATCGGTCGCAATAGCTCCATTGCCAGAACGAACAGCACAGGCGCTGAAGAAGAGTAAAAGAACTGCTACAGAAATATAAACGCGCATAAAGATTCAGGTTGACTCTATAAATCTAGGGATTTAGAACAGAATGTTAACGGGTTGAACCGCATCTAAGCGCAAATTATTATCTTAAATACATGAAACAATATCATCTTACCCTCGACCTGGTAGACGACCCGGCACTGATCGAAGAATATGAAGCATGGCACCGGGCGGTGTGGCCGGAAGTTCAGGAAAGCATCCTATCGGCCGGAATCAACCGGCTATCGATTTACCGTAGCGGTAACCGGCTCGTCATGTACATGGAAACTTCCGATACCTTCAGTTTCGACCAGAAGGCGGCAGCGGATGCCCTCAACCCCCGGGTTCAGGAATGGGAAACCCTGATGTGGAAATATCAGCAACGCGTTCCCTGGGCAGCGCCGGGACAGAAGTGGGTACTGATGCAGGAGATCTATTCCCTAAAGCGTTAAATTTGTTAAAGCAACGAGTAATATTTTAACGGAAAAGCCGTTTTCCGTAACGGGTTTTTAACAGTAAAAGACTGTATTTTTTTTACGATTAAAGTACCTTTGTAACCCCTTTTCGCCTGGTTATTGTTCAACGTGAAAATCTGCCATCTATGCAAAAAAAAACCTTTTCGCCTTTTAAAAAACATGTTCTGCTCTTTACGCTAATCGCTATTTCCTTTTTCCAGTTTTCCTTTGTATCATTCCGTAATGAAGCGTCGGCTAACCTGATCGATGCCCGGGAAAAGTTTTTCGATGCCACCTTGCCGTTCAGTTATGATCCGTTGGCTGAAACCGAATTATCGGCTCCGGCTGTCGCATCATCACTCTATGAAGAAATGGATCTTTCAGCACTTGGCCTCGAGTTCCGGGCTTTTGAATATGCTTTAAAAGGGTTGGGAAAAATAATTCAGGAAGGCATTGTTAAGGATAACATTCTGACCATTGCCGATTTCAGTCAGCCATCAACCAAAAAAAGGCTGTATGTTATTGATCTTGAGCAAAAGCAGGTTTTGTTCAATACGTATGTTGCGCATGGCAGAAATTCCGGAACGGCTATGGCTACCCGCTTTTCAAATACCAATTCATCTTTCCAGAGCAGCCTGGGCTTTTATAAAACAGCGAATACTTATCGCGGTAAGCACGGCTACAGTCTTCGGCTCGAGGGTCTTGAAAAAGGCATCAATCATAACGCGCTTACCCGTGCCATCGTTATGCATGCTGCCGATTATGTCAGTGAGCAAACCATCCGGTCGCTGGGCTATCTGGGCCGCAGTCTGGGATGTCCTGCAGTTCCCAAAGAACTGAATAAACCCATCATCGATCAGATCAAAGATGGCAGCACCCTCTTTATCTATCATCCCTCCGAAAATTATGTCAGTCGCTCATCCCTCCTGTAAGCAGTAATGCACATATTCGGGGTTCATTGGTGATAAATATCCTTTCTGCACGGTATGCCTTGGTTATCTTTGGCACTCTAATCATAACTTATGCTCAACGTAGGATTATTCGGTGCGGGGCATCTGGGTAAATTTCACCTGAATAACTGGCTTCAGATCGAAGGTATAACGGTTAAAGGCTTTTATGATCCCAGCGATACGATAGCTGCTGAAGTTAGCGGACAATATGGTATTCCCCGTTTTACCGATCAGCATGCTTTAATGGATGCTGTAGATATCGTGGATATCGTAGCGCCCACCACCGCTCATTTTGAATTGTGTAAAGAAGCGCTGCGCCGGGGCTGCCATGTCTTTGTAGAAAAACCGCTGGCCCATACTATGGAAGAAGCGCGTGAGTTGCTGAAACTAACGCGTGAGTCGAACCGCAAATTCCAGGTCGGTCATGTTGAACGCTTTAACCCTGCTTTCCTGGCCATTCAGCCTTATTCGGTCAACCCGATGTTCATCGAGGTGCACCGCCTGTCGGAATTCAATCCGCGGGGCACTGAAGTAAGCGTAATTCTCGACCTGATGATCCATGATATCGACATTATTCTCAGTCTGGTTCGTTCAGGCGTGAAATCCATCTCCGCCAATGGGGTTGCGGT
>JAEYRC010000272.1 GCA_023409675.1 Bacteroidota bacterium | reverse complement strand
CGTATCGTATCCATCCTGCTGAATAAACTTCAGCGCGCTGTAACGGAAACAAGTATACGAAATGTATGTATTGCCGGTGGTGTTTCCGCAAACAGTGGTTTACGAAAAGCATTTGAAGAACGCGGGTTTAAGCATGGATGGAAAACGTATATTCCTGCGTTTCAGTATTGCACGGATAATGCCGGAATGATTGCGATAACTGCCTGGTATAAATATCTGCAACAGGATTTTGCTCCACTCACGGTTAGTGCGGGTGCCCGGGCAGCCTGGTAAACTTCTATATAAAAAATTCCACTTGCCCAATACCTATTTTCAATTCAAACAGTTTACCCTACACCAGGATCGATGTGCCATGAAAGTATGTACCGATGCCTGCCTGTTTGGTGCATGGGTGGCTAAAGATCTGCCTCAGGAGGAACTTTCCATATTGGATATAGGCAGTGGCACCGGCTTATTGATGATGATGCTGGCGCAGCAAAACAGCGGACGAATTGATGGAATTGAACTGGATACCCCGGCATATGAACAATGCCGTGAGAACATTGCCAGTCATCCCTGGTCAAACCGCTTGCAAGTCTATAAGGGGGATGTTCGGTCATATCAATTTGGTGGCAACTACGATTGTATCCTTTCCAATCCACCGTTTTATGAAAATGACCTGCAGCCGGGTGCGGCTGACAACCAAATGGCCCGGCACAGCAGCGCGCTTCGGTTAGAGGAACTGATTCGTAGCATCGCGAATAATCTTAAGAGCGATGGTGTAGCGTATCTGCTGATTCCCTGGCATCGAAGCCTGTATGTCTCAGAACAGGCTGTGCAATCGGGGTTATGGGTAGATAAGTTCACGGTGGTGCGCCACTCTGCCCGTCATGCTCCTTTCCGGGCGATGATACGATTTAAAAAAGTACAAGCGGATGTAGTCGACTATCAATCCATTTGTATTCGAAATAACGATAATGCATATTCTACCGTGTTCTCTGCTCTCTTAAAACCGTATTATCTTAACTTATAAGAAGCAATTCGTTTATTGCCCTCCGTATTCGCTGAGGTACAGATAGGGCGTAGTTATTTTACCCTCCTTAACCATAGTAGCGCGGGTGATCACTGCTGAACCATCTTTTAACAGATCGGGGATAATGAATTTGAGCAGTTGTTCCCCAAAATAACGCGACGCGTCTCGCGGCAGTTCATTGGGAAGATTTCCCACTGCCATAATATCAATTGCACCGGGCTGGTAAGGTTGTACTTTAGCACGACTAACCTTATCCACTCCATATACAGGATCTTCGATCGTGGAGTCGCCAAGATTACAGGGAACTGAGCCTTCTTTATCATCGGTAATGTCAGCAATGGTTTGAATACGGAAATCCTCTCTCAGCATATCTTCCCAGGAAAACAGTCGGGGCATTTTTGGATCCCAGTAAATGCCATTCATCAGAATGTCGGTGACCTTTGTATAAGGCAGGAAGGTGCAGGAATAGTCCTCAGGATGCTGATGAAAATCATCGCGGCTATAGCTGCCTGTTTGGGTATGGGTATATAAGGCAGCACCTTTAAGTTGGGTATATACAGGATAGCTGAACTCCTTCTGCAGGTATTCATCCGGTTCCACCTCCACCACTTCCAGCAGGTTCATGATTTCCAGCACACCATGAGCTACCCTGCCCGATCCGGTTACGGCAATTTTGATATTGGGCAGCTTCAACCCGAAGTAGGTATGAATCAGTTCCCGAAAACTGCGTTGCCTGTATACCCGCTGAAGATCGTATGAGCCGGTGCGTTTACCATAGGCCATGATACCATTGTGCGCCCCTACCACTCCGGCGAAGAATCCAAAACCGAGGATACGCTGTCCGTCTTCATGTTCTAAGGATTCATAATCGATCAGGGTGATCTTTTTATGTAGAATCGCGCGGAATAAGCCCTGGTTATAAGGCTGCTGTTTACGGGTATGAGAAAAGAAGAGGTAGGTTTTTCCCGGAATCAGCGCATCGACGGGCACTTCTTTGATGCCCAGTAAAATCGAACAATCGTCAACGGATTCCTCAACGCTTATACCGGCCATGCGGTATTCCCGGTCGGTAAAACAGCGGTCGGGAGAAGTCTGAACAATAATTTCCAGGCCCGGATAATGCTTCTTCAGCCATTTACATTGTGATGGCGTTAAAGCTACGCGATTATCTGTAGGTATTTTTCCTTCCCGTATAAGTCCGATTTTCATGCTGCTGATTTTTTTCCAGTGCAAATGTACGGTGTGGCAAATTATTCTTTCAGACGCGTATTTCCATTTGGCTGAAATGGGTCAATTGCGTAATATTGCTGCCCGCCTGAATTGGTGGAATGCCCGGATGGCGGAATTGGTAGACGCGTCAGACTCAAAATCTGATTTTCGCAAGGGAGTGCAGGTTCGATTCCTGTTCCGGGCACAAAAGCCGAAGTGTAATGCTTCGGCTTTTTAATTCATGATAGGTTTTATCCAGAAATATATTTCCCGCTGAATACATTTCCCGCAGATGGCGCAGATCAGAGCAGATTTACGCAGATTATTTTTGGCTGTTCATCTGCGCTGATCTGCTCAAAATCCGTGAAAATCTGCGGGAACGGCTGTTCAACCGCGCCCATCTGCAGGAAATATTACTACTTCATATTAGAAGCTCAAACCATAAAGAATTAACGGCAACAATCTTTCTTCACAAAAAGCCAGCGCAGCATTTTTTTAATCCATTGTAACATACTACCTATTTAAGCGCTCTGATTTTTATACTTCTGAATGCAACCCTGTCGCCATGATCCTGTAGCAGAATCCTTCCTTTTGGTGCCATACCGAAATTTTCCCAGTCTTTATATTTACTTTCTGCAACAAGATTTTTAAACGCGTCGGAACCCCTTACATATTGAACCACCAGATAGCCGTTTAACCAGTGTTCTACCCTATTGTCCGGATATACCCGAAGTATACCCTGGTTCCAGGTTCCAATAGGTCTTCTGGCTGCCGGAGTTTTTGCAGAGGCTATAAGATCGTACAATGAGGCCAGTGTCCGGTTTCCATTCCTGCCCATTTTGGCATCAGGATGCTTTTCATCATCCAGCAACTGATATTCCAGCCCGATGGCAGAACCGGTATTGCCTTCTTTTTCGGTGACAAAATATTTAACTCCGCTGTTCGCGCCTTCGGATAACCGAAAATCAAATTTCAATTCAAAGGCGTCATATTCCTCCCGGCTCACAATATCTCCTCCATTGGTCGATTCGCCTCCATCAGAAGCAAGAACGGTTAATTCACCCTCTTCAATTTCCCAACCTTTGGCCGGGAAACTGTCTTTATAAGCCCCACGCCAGTGCTGAGCTGTATTTCCATCAAACAATAGTTTATAGCCATGTTCCTTTTCCTGTGATGAAAGGTTATTGGGTACCAGGTTTACTACGAAAATATCATCCATGGGTGAAGGCTGAAGATCCACCAGCTGGATATTGATATTTCTCCAGCGGATCTGTTTGCCCGGCTTTTCAGTGGATGGAATGGAATGAACCTGCAGGGCGATAAATCCCTTCAGGCTTCGCGAATCGACCAGGTGAGCTGTTGGAATTCCATTAACCCAGGTTCGCATGATATTACCAATACATTCTATTCGGTATTTATTCCATTCATTGTGCCGGAACGCTTTTTTGCCTTCAGCATTTAGTTCGAGCGGATACAACCATCCCCGCAAGCCTTCTTCATAAATTCCCCCGCTCCAGGCTCTTGGCGAAGGATCGATTTCCATCTGATACCCATGAACGCGTCCATCTTCAAAATCCGGCCTGCTGCTGCTCCTGAACTGGATGCCCGAATTCATGCCATCCTCAACCTTCAGTTCAAGTTCAAGTATGAAGTCGCCATACTCTTGTTCCGTTACCAGGAAACTATTGGGTTCATCCGACACCGTGGTACCAACGATCTGGTTATTTTCAACAGTATAAAGGGCTTTGCCATTTAACTGCTTCCAGCCTGTAAGGTCTTTTCCATTAAAAAGGGCTGTACGGTTATCCGTAGCAGTTACCCGCGATGTTTCCCCGCAGGAGCTCATATGCAACGATAAAATTCCGAGTGCAAATAGTCTAAAAAGCATACATGTATTTATTACCGGTTTACTGAATTTATTCATGCGCATTCACGGCTTCATTCAGTTGATCTTCCAGTTCGGGAAGCCATTCGGGTAGATGTTCTCCTTCAATAGTATAGCGATGTTCATCATCCGCAAACAACCTGAATTCCCATTGATTGCCTTCCTCATCTTTTACACTGACGGAATAACCTGCCCTGTCCGGGATTTCAAGCGGTTGAAATTTAAATTCCCGACCCTGTAGAGTTTTTGTAAAACTGGTATTCATATGTAATAATTAGCCTTAAAGTTAAGACCTTAAGTTAAGGAAATATCCGATCCGTAAATTTTACCCGGAGATGAAATAGCAAACAGTTGCGCACGACATCCTGCACAAATTATAAATGCGGCAATAAAAGGATAAACTGATCCCGACGCGGAATATTATCGGTAAATGTGTGGTTAATTTCGGTCAGATCTGCTCTGGTTGAAGATGCCGGATGGGCATAGTCTTTTTAACCTTATTTTTTTTCTTTTTCAGTTTATTGTACCAGATCATTGTACCGGTTATTGGCAATGATGTGGCAATCAGACAGGTGATAAAGTAAATAATCTTCGAAAACATGCCGTATACGGTTCCTATATGCAGGGCTTTAATAGAACCGGCTATCCGTTCGTTAAAGGGTTTTTCGGAGAATATTTCCTTATTCAGGATGTTGCCTGTATACTGATCCATGCTCAGCCGGTCGGCCGCAGCCGGTGCAAAAAATCCGGTCTTGTATTTACTGATTCCCAGCACCCCGGAAGAATCCTCCGGAAGGCTGATCGAATAAACACCCTGATAAGGCAATTGATCGTTAGCATGCTCCAAAACAGTCATGAGTGGCAATGTTGCCCGGTTTTCCAGGGATGGAACCGAAGACTGAAGCGACTTCTTCTCTCCTTGTTTTTTTGGCTGATAGGTACCCAGAGATTTCTGTAATCCCTCGCGATACCAGCTGAATGACCATTGGGGTCCGGTCAGCCCCATAATCAACAGGAAAATCACCGAATAAAAAGCCAGCGTATTGTGCAGATCATGATTGATCCGTTTCCAGTTCGCGCTGAATTTGATTTTAAGTCCCTGCTTCCAGTTCTTTAATTTTTTGGGAATCCAGATGATCAGCCCTGTTATACAACCGAGGGTAAAGATTATCGTTGCCCAACCGGAGATCATACTGCCCAGTTCGCGGTTCGTATAGCCGGCAATCAGTGGGGTTTCAATTTTATCCAGCAGCAGCCAGCGATGCAGGCTGAACATGGTGCGCATAAAATCGCGAACACCGTTGGGATCATCAGTTGTACCGGTTATTTCACCCGTATACGGATTCACCATATAGCCTACCCCTCCACGGGAATTGTTACCCGGCACTTTTACTGAATAGCGGTAGGTTCGTGATAAATCTTCAGGAATGGAAATCGCGGTAACTTTTCCGCCGGATTCCTTTTCTACTTTCTCTATAAATTGATCAGCTGCGATTCGCGGCTGATCACCCGGCGTAACTGTATACAAATGCGGAGCGCCTAATTCCGTTAATTCTGTATTGAACACATACACAGTTCCGCTGAAGCAGATCAATACAAGTACCAACCCACTGGAAAGTCCCAGCCATAGGTGAATATCATTGAAAAATTTACGAATGCGCTGCCAACGGGATACCTGTACTGCCATCTACGGAATATTTTACACAAAGGTATTTTCCGGTAAATTCGCCAGTTTTCAAAATCCGGAAAAAATACGGCAGTTTATGACGATATCGGGAATTTTCATTTTAACTGCCTAATTTTTAGTAAATTAGCCAGACAAGCAAAAAACCTCTTAGCTCTACCTGTAAAAGGTTGCTTTCCGCCTTCCAAAACGGAATTAGGGTATCGCGCGATTTTCCGGACGTTAATTTTTCACTTATAAATTCTGAAAAGATGAAATCATTAGATGGCAAAGTAGCAATTATAACCGGCGCCGCCTCAGGCATCGGGAAAGCAGCAGCAGAATTATTCATTCGTGAAGGTGCCAGTGTGGTGATATCGGATATTAATGAAGAAAATGGAAAAGCTACCACAGATGAGCTGACTAAAAGCGGAGGAAAAGCCAAATTCATCCAGGCCGACAGTTCCAGCGCCGCAGATAATGAGCGGCTGGTTCAGGAAACCATTAAACAGTTCGGCGCCCTACATATTGCGGTGAACAATGCCGGAATTGGCGGGGAGCTTGCCAATACTGCCGACTATGGAATCGACAGCTGGCAGAAAGTGATCGACATTAACCTGTCGGGTGTATTTTATGCCATGCACTATCAGCTTCCGGAAATGCAGAAAGCCGGAGGTGGCAGTATCGTTAATGTGGCCTCCATCCTGGGTATGGCCGGCACCCGGATGTCGCCGGCATATGTGGCGGCCAAACATGGTGTGGTAGGGCTTACCAAAGCCACAGCGCTGGAATATGCCGATCAGCATATTCGGGTGAATTCCATTGGTCCGGGTTATATTGATACGCCCCTGCTGAAGGCGCTTGATGAGGCAACGCTAAACATGCTGATTGGCCTGCATCCCATTGGACGACTGGGCAAATCGGAAGAAGTGGCTGAACTGATCCTGTGGCTGGCTTCTGATAAATCTTCGTTTGTTACTGGCAGTTACTATCCTGTCGACGGAGGTTACCTGGCGCAATAAACAACCTGTGCTTCAGCTTAACACACGGGCGGAGAGCGATGATATCAACCTAAAAAAGATTTAGCGCTGTATCTTTGCATAAATTTTCCAACTCCGCTTGCGCTTGCCAACGATTGACCGGGCATGGTTTTATTCGGAATTGATTCAAAGGAAGAATTATGACTAAAGAAGTTGTCATTATAGGTGGAGGTTTTGCAGGTATTAATGTTATCCGGTACCTGTCTAATAAAGAAGGATTTCATGTTACACTCGTAGATAAAAATAATTACAACTTTTTCCCGCCCTTACTGTATCAGGTAGCTACGGGCTTTTTGGAGGTTACCAATATTTCCTACCCTTTCCGTAAATTATTTCAGCACCGCAGAAATGTAAATTTCAGGATGGGTTCGCTGGAACGGGTTATCCCTGAGGAAAATAAGGTTATTTTATCAACCGGTGAATTGTCCTATGACTACCTCATTATGGCCACCGGTACCGAAACAAATTATTTCGGGATTGATAATATCGCCAGGTATGCGCTGCCGATGAAAACGGTCAACGATGCCCTGTTTTTGCGCAATTATATGT
>JAEYRC010000240.1 GCA_023409675.1 Bacteroidota bacterium | reverse complement strand
TTCCACCGGCGCGATCATGACACCTTTATTTCAAACGTCGACCTATGGTCAGGAAGCACCGGGAAAGAATTAGGGTTTCGAATACGCGCGCTCGCTAAATCCGACCCGTTCAACACTGGAAAAAGCTTTTGCCCTGATTGAAAACGGACAATTCGGGCTGTCATTCGGCAGTGGCGTGGCGGCCACAGACGCGGTACTGAAACTTTTCAGGCCCGGTGATGAGATTCTTGCAGGCAATGATATGTATGGCGGTACCTACCGGTTGTTTACGAAGGTGTTTGAACCGTTCGGCATCCGGTTTCAGTTCATTGATATGACTGATAGCGACAATGTTGAAAAACATATCACAGATAACACGCGGCTGATCTGGATCGAAACGCCAACGAATCCGCTGATGAATATCGCTGATATTGCCGCGCTATCGGCAATAGCTAAGCGAAAAAATGTGCTGACCTGTGTTGACAATACCTTTGCTTCTCCATACCTGCAAAACCCGCTTGATCTGGGAGCGGATATCGTGATGCATTCGGCAACAAAATACCTGAGCGGACACAGTGATGTTATCCATGGCTGCCTGATGATGAACGACAAATCGCTTTACGATAAATTATATTTTATACAGAAGAGTTGCGGAGCGGTACCCGGCCCCCAGGATTGTTTTTTGGTGCTGCGCGGATTGAAGACACTTCATGTGCGGATGCAGCGGCATTGCGAAAACGGTGAAAAGATAGCGCATTACCTTAGAGAACATTCGCGCATTAAACAGGTGTACTGGTGCGGGTTTGAAGATCATCCCCAATATGCCGTCGCATGTAAACAGATGCGCGGTTTTGGAGGCATGATGAGTTTCACCCTGAAAGATGACAGTATGGAAGCTGCCTTAAAGGTGTTGACATCCACCAAAATTATCGCCCTGGCGGAAAGTCTGGGTGGTGTAGAATCGCTGATCAATCATCCGGCGAGCATGACACATGCATCTATACCACGGGAAGAACGGATCAAAAACGGACTTACCGATTCTCTGATCCGTTTAAGTATTGGTATCGAAGATATTGATGACCTTATCGAAGACCTTGAACAGGCCTTAAGCTGACCGGGCATAAAAAGGAACAATTACTAACGGTGACGCTGATGTTATTGCTGCATGGTGAATAGGAAAGTGAAAGATCTGCTCGACCGCAAAGCCGCGCAATACAATCATATTGATTTTATTGCAGCAGACCCGGTGTCAATACCGCACCGATTTTCCAAAAAAGAAGATATTGAGATTTCAGGATTCTTTGCCGCTATCTTCGCCTGGGGCAACAGAAACACCATTATCCGGAAGGCTAACAGTCTTTTCAACCTGATGGATGATGCGCCGCATGATTTTATCCTGCAGTGCCGTGATAAAGACCTCAAACGCTTTTCCGGATTTTGTCACCGCACCTTCAATACCACCGACTTGCTCTATTTCATCCGCTTCCTGAAACAGCATTACCGGAAGGAGGTTTCCCTGGAAACCGCTTTCTTCCATGCAGGCGAAGCAACTTCCGTAGAAGAGGGTCTGAATTATTTTCGAAAGGATTTCTTTTCGCTGCAACAGGCACCCCTTCGCACCAGAAAGCATATTTCCGCCCCGCAGTTGAATTCATCCTGTAAACGTCTGAACATGTATCTGCGCTGGATGCTGCGCCACGACGAGCATGGCGTTGATTTTGGGCTTTGGAAATCCATAGCTCCGTCGGATTTGATCTGTCCGCTTGATGTGCATGTGGTTCGTGTGGCCAACCACCTGGGTCTTTTGCAGCGGAAATCAGTCGACTGGACAGCCGCGCTTCAGCTTACTGACGTGCTGAAGACATTCGACCCGGCAGATCCGGTGAAATACGATTTCGCCTTGTTTGGAATGGGCGTTAACCGCGATTTCTGAGCAGCGAACAGGGGTTTTTAAACCGGATAAACTCCGATTTACTCAACATTCTATTCCGCTGTGTAGTAGTATAATCATCATGCGCTTAATTAGCAACCGATCGCACAGCGCATATGATGTTAAAAGAAGAACATTCGTTCTCTGCCTCCAACTTTTTTAGGCGCTCCCATAGTTCTGATATTATAGGTAAAGGTGAGCAGGAAATAACGCTGCAAAATATTGGAACGTCTGTCAACGATCGAATTTTGGGTGGCCGAACGATAGTAGCTGTTGTTCCGGTTAAGGATATCATAAACGCCAAGTTTCAGCTGGCCTTTGTCTTCTTTCAGCATCAGGAAAGTTAATCCCGCATTCCAAAGCAGGTTATTTTGCGGCATTCCGAGGGCCACTTCCGAATTGGTGCGATAGTGAAGGTTAGATTCCCACACGAGTTTGTTAGGCCACCGGACGATCAGTTCACCATCAATATTATGGGTGAGGATATCGAGGTTCCGGAATACAGGATCGGTATACCGGGTTTGGTTAACCGAAATCCGGTACTCGGGTCTGATCTCCACGATATCATTAAAATTAAGGCCTACCCCTACAGAAGGACCGAAGGTCATCGCGTTCACCTGGCTCAGGTTGTTGTTCACCATAAGCATCTGGCGACTGGCATTAACCCATAAACGGGCATTGGTTGATAAAATCAATTTCGGATTGTTCTTAAATTCTTTGGATACAGAAACACTGGATTGAAATGAGCGGGAACCGCTGGCATTCACGGGCTTACTGATCTGTATGCCTCTTTCATCGATCGTTCTGGATAGAATTATATCGTCATCGGTAAAGGAACCATTCAAATAAAAGCTCAGGTTCATCGCCTGCTTTGGTAAAAAATTATAATAATTACCATATACCGATCGAATATGGGAAGGGCGAAGCTCGGGATTATTCAACCGGATAAAATAAGGGTATGTATTTTCGGGCACCGGATTCATATAGTTAATGGAAGGTGCATTGACACGCTCACTGTATCGTAAGGAAAATTTCTTCCAACTGACACTGAAGGTGGGCAGAATATTAAACAGCGATAAGTCATTGCCTGCCGATACTTTGGAAAACCGGTTTCGGATATCCTGATACATTGCATTTCCTCCGGCGGTCAGGTTAAGCGATTTCAGCTTATAGGTGAAGGCTAAGGTTGAGGATGAAATATATTGTTCGCGATAAAATCCGTTACTAAGCTGTTCATTCAGGAAATCATATTTGCCGTTGCCATTCAACTTCTCAAATGTATTGATCAATTGCTCATCCCGGAGATATTGCAGATTTTGCGATACCCGAACTGAAAGATTTGTTAGCAGGGGTTCTGTGTAGTTAGCATTCAGAGATCCATTTGTGGTGGGTACATCCTGTACCCGGAGTTGTTCGAAGAGAACCGTATCGGTTACCGGAATAAGAAAGATATTATCCTGCTCCGTGACCAGGTTTTGCAGGTTATTGCGGTAGCTCAGGTAATGACTTATGTCGAGCACCCGCCCTTTTTTCTGTGCTGATCGCCGCGAAAACCAGAAATTGTGGTTATAATCCCGGTCATTGGTCTTGTTGATCCGGTCGCCTTCCGCGATGCTTAGCGGTCCGCGTTTATTATTCTCAATATTCAACTGCGAAAAAATATTCTTATTATTTTCCGTCATTACAAAGCCGGCATTCAGGTTGATGTTGGTCAGCGAATCCGGTTTTAAGCGGAAACCGGCATTAATGGTATGTGTGGAATTCAGATTGAGGGTATTGGAGTTGGTTTGGGTATTGATGATCGTATCCTGAATAAACTGCTGATTATTGGATAATTCTTCGAGTCTTCCCCGGGTATGACCATAAAAATACTGGGCAAAAAAAGTGCTTCGTTTATTAGGGGCATGATTGAGGTTAAAGCCGGCACCTGTTGTGCGTACCACACCTTCATCAAGCCCACCGAAGGAAACTCCGTTTAAAGCAAACCCGCCGCCTCCTCCACCCCGGCTCATGATCATCATACTGTTAGTGCCGCTGCGGTTAAATCCTCCCAGGTCCTGTACATCTTTCATAGAGAAACCCGATTTGCTCACATTATTGCTGAAGGCCAGCACACTGAGTTGAAGAGTATCTCTGAAGATATTGGCGATGCCCCCGGCCTCATAACGGTCATCAGTACCTGCTCCACCATAAACCTTTCCGAACCAGCCCACCTTGACACCTTTTTTCAGGCTGAGGTTTATCACCTTACCGATGTCTGACAGGTCGCCGTCGATAGAGCGGTCGATTTCTTCTTTATCATCTGCCACCTGAATTTTATCGATCAGGTTGGCCGGCAGGTTACGGGTGGCCATCTTCGGATCATCTCCAAAAAAAGCCTTACCATCGACCAGTATACGGTTAACCCGGCGTCCGTTGACCATTACATTACCAGCGCCATCGACCTGTACCCCGGGAAGTTTTCTGAGCAGGTCTTCTACCAGGGCAGTGGGTAGTGTCTTGAAGGAAGCGGCATTGAATTCAATGGTATCGTTGCGTACAATTACAGGGGGCCGTTCAGCCACCACCACCACTTCTTCCAGAGCTTCCGGATCATTTACCAGTGAAATGGTGCCCATGTTCAGGTCGGCACGCTCCTGGTCAAGTGTAAACGTATGCCGGAAACTGCGGTATCCTGAATAGGTAATGATCATTCTGGCTTCCACATTCAGCGGAATACCGGTAACCCTGAACTCGCCTTTAGGATCACTTAAACGATAGTTAAGAATCGTGGTATCTTTCGCATTGAAGATGGTAACCGTTGCCAGCGATAAGGGCTGAAGGGTGGCCGAATCAATAAGTGCTCCGGAAATTACGCCGCGCGACTGAGCCCTGATAAGTTGCGCCAGACAAAGTACCAGCAAAAGCAGAAAAGTTTTTCTCATAAGCATTTACGAAATTGTTCGTAATATAAACAGGTTTTGCAAATCCGGAAGACTTTTTTATACATACAGCACAAATAACTCCGGGACTGCAATAATAACTAATCATTTAGTTATGAACAACTATATTTTTAGTTATGATGAATAAGGGCAATCCCACCCAATCGTGCTGTCTTTCGTACATTAGAGAAGATCATTGGTATAAATCCATAATTCAGCTTAAAAAAAATCAGCTATGGACCAGCAGGAAGAAGCGCTGTTATTGCGCGAACGGCTTTCGTCTTTATTTGAGTTGCCCGATACGGTTACCCGGGTAGACTTCATCAATGAACTGGCCAATCATATCAATGCCCTGATATTGCACGATTTTCCTAAACTGGTGCAAATACTTTACCGTATTGATGTAGATGAGCAGCAGTTAAAGGATATGCTGGTAAAATACGCGCATGATGATGCAGGGTATATCATCGCCCAGCTTATTATCGATCGGGAAAAACAGAAAATTGCCAACAGGAATAAACCAGATTAATCAAAAGACGCTTACCTGAACATCAATTCTTTTACCTTTTCCTTATCTTCATTTTCCTTTTTCAGGTCGAACATCGTTCCGAATACACGATCCCAGATCGTTGTACTGACCCCAAACCCTTTAGCCTCATCTTTATAATGATGCAAATGGTGATTTCTCCATAATGGTTTCATCCATTTGAAGGGCGGATTGAAGGCATGTATCGCATAATGCATGGAGCCATACAGCAGGTAGCCCAGCAGGAAGCCAGGGAAAAACATGAAGACATAAATACCCATGAGCAGGTACATGATACCGAAAAGCAAAGAAGCCAGGATCAGGCTGGGCACGGGCGGCATGAAGAGTCTCTCGCGATCTCTGGGATAATGATGGTGGTTACCATGCATAACGTAGATGATCCGCTGAGCCTTTGGACTCTCGGCCACCATATGGAAAACAAAGCGGTGCATGATATATTCCACGAACGACCAGGAAAACATTCCGGTGATAAATAAGACGATAATCAGTGAGGCTGAAAAACCGAGATTGACATAAGAGTAATAAGGAAGTCCGGTGAATACCGGTGCATACATCGCCCAGATCACAAGCGGATGAGTTTTAGTCAACATTTCCAGGTAACTGTTGCGAAACAATTGCGCCTGGCCCTTATTATGAATCTTGTCAAATTTCATAGTTATGGCAAAAATACGAAGTTCATGTTGTTAAACGGGCGCCACCGAATTAAAACCTGTTAAACTTATTCAAACGGTTAAAATAGCGGTTAACCGCAAGTCTTGTTCCAGAATCGACCCATGCACCTGGCCGTTACCCACTAACACAATTTATAAGCGCCCGATGCATGGCATTATACCCGGGTATGTTGATACCTTTCTGTAGTTGAAGACAGATAAACTATCTTTATCGCATTAATACAAAGCCATTACAATTATGAAACTTGTCAGTTTTATTCACGATGAATCAGAGCAGTTGGGAATACTGGTAGATGGTATGGTGTACCAGATGGAACACCTGCATCCTGAACTGCCCCATAATATGAGCATGTTTCTGCATTATTGGGATTCATATTTTCCTATGGCCGCAGCTGGTGAGCTGATGGTGAGGGAAGGCAGGGTGCCCGGTGAACGTGGTATTCCGGTTGAACAGCTTCAGTTGCTGGCTCCGGTACCTTTTCCGCCTTCGTGCAGAGACGGCTACGCGTTCCGCCAGCACGTGGCTACCGCCCGTCAGAACCGTAATGCGGAAATGATTCCGCAGTTCGATCAATATCCTGTATTTTATTTTACCAATCACCTCAGCATCCAGGGACCGGGTAACGTGTACTGTATGCCCGATCATTTTGAAAAACTGGATTTTGAACTGGAAGCCGCTGTGGTGATCAGCCGCCAGGGACGAAACATACGGGCGGAGCAGGCTGATGACTATATCGGCGGCTTAATGATCATGAATGATTTCAGCGCCCGCCGGCTGCAGCTCGAAGAAATGCTCCTGAATCTTGGTCCGGCAAAAGGAAAGGATTTTGCTACCGCCACCGGACCCTGGCTGGTTACGCCCGATGAACTCCGCCACCTCGAAACTGAACCTAAACCCGGCCATACCGGTAAAGCCTGGAACCTAACCATGCGCTGCCGTGTGAATGATAAGGAAGTCAGCCTGGGCAACCTTGGTGATATGGACTGGACTTTCGCGGAATTAATTGAACGGGCCTCCTACGGTGTCACTTTACATCCTGGTGATATAATCGGCAGCGGCACTGTAGGTACCGGGTGTTTTCTTGAACTGAATGGCACGGGCAAACGCCAGGATGCTTCTTTTCAGGAAACATGGCTGCAGGAAGGTGACCGCATTGAGCTGGAAATAGACGGACTTGGAATTTTACAAAATACAATCGTACGGGAGCAGGAAGATCTTTCCCTGCTTCAGCTTAAAAAGAATATTTAGTTTACCACCACCGATCAACTCCAGGTTATGATCATCGATCTTGATACGCTTCAACCGGCGATACGGCAAAATTACCTGCAATATGCCATAGCACCCAGGCCCATATGTTTTGCCAGTACGGTAGACGCGTCGGGAAATGTAAACCTAAGCCCATTCAGCTTCTTCAACATGTTTTCTTCAACGCCTCCGATCGTGGTGTTTTCGCCCGCCCGCCGGGTACGTGATAATACCACCAAGCATACCCTGGATAATGTGCTGGAGGTTCCTGAAGTGGTGATTAACATTGTTGATTTAGCGATGGTGCAGCAGGTGAGTCTGGCCAGCACAGAATACGCGAAAGGGGTAAATGAATTTATCAAGTCGGGTCTTCATCCCGAACCCGCTACGCTCATCCGACCACCTATGGTGCAGGAAAGCCGGATTAAGATGGAATGTCGCGTCAACGAAGTTAAAGCGCTGGGATCCGGGGCGGGCGCCGGTAACCTTGTGATCTGTGAAGTGCTGCGCATGCATATTGATGAATCAATACTGGACGAGCAGGGAATGATCGATCAAACCCGCATTGAGCATATCGCGCGTCTTGGGGGCGACTGGTATTGTTCGGTGAACAGCAGCAACCTGTTTCGGGTTGAAAAGCCACTTCGTAATATCGGTATTGGGGTGGATGCCCTTCCGGATTCTATCCGCAACAGTGAAATCCTTACCGGTAATCACCTGGGTCAACTGGCCAATGTTGCTGCACTTCCTGAATTTGATCCCGCATTTGATGAACCCCGGCTTACCCGGATCGTTCAGTACTTTGCTCATAGTCCCGCTGAAATGGAAAAAGAAGTGCACCGGCTTGCCGCGGAACTGCTGAAAAACAATCAGGTGTCTGAGGCATGGCAGGTCCTGCTTTCTACGGTATAATGTAACGATCAGCGGAAATTGTTCAGCTAATTTCCGGAGTACTGCCTGCATCCTGTTGTTCTTCGGTTGTATGTTGCCGGGAGCCTCTGCTTTCCACCCGGTAAAGCGCGTAGTTATAAATTTTCCAGGCAAGATCGGCGCTAAGGTAGGGCAACAGTATAGTTCCGCCTGCCGTCACCAGCCTTACAGACGCCAGTTGGCGGCGGCGCTGAAAGATGGTTTGCCTGAATTCAACCTGCTGAATTTTATACCACCTGATGAGGGCTATCTGCCTTCCCCAAACTCCACTTACCCGTTGTACCGCACTTTCGGTTGTATAGATCCTAAAGTTTTTTCGGTAGATGACCGCGCTGATAAAATCATAAGGTATATACAGCAGTGCCAGGCTGGCCAGGTTTTCAAGCCAGAAATACCCGATGGCAAAGGCCACAAGCGCTACCGGGATACCATGGATCAACACTCTTCTCAACGCATAACCAGCATACATTGTATGGTTCGAATCGAACGCTTCGCGGATATCGTCATGATAATGTTTGAGGATAGGCTCTATAGTTGACGGATCAGGCAGCGGGATCTTCACCCGACGTTTACCCGGTGTGCTGTCGCGGGTAGCCTGATGCAGATCAAGGTAATACAGGTTTATCTTCCGCCGGATCCAGTTGGCCGACCAGGATAAATACTGGATCTTATCAAAAGGCACCAGGTTCTGGCGGGTGTTGAGCAGCCCCCATTCCAAGCGGAAGCCTTTGAGGGTTTCACCCACCGAAAAATTGCCATACTGTAAGAAGGTCTTAACCAGGGATACCAGTACAGACAGGAGTAACACTGCCAGCGCGATCAGTGTAAGAATATTGAACGTAAAAGCGATCGTTGAACGCGATTGCTCAACATATTCTATTACCTGCGGACCAAAAATTTCTTCCAGGTTTTGAAGAGCGGATACCGCGAATGCAAATACGATGAATATGGCCTGGATATGATTGGCGGACAAACCCATTTTGAGCAAATCGCCCGGGCTCAGGTGGATAAGATTTTTTTCGGTTGATGCAAACCGTTCGGGAGCTGCTTCGGAAGTTTCGTCGCGCTCAGCAGAAAGCAGAAAGTTCTTCAGAAGAGCGGCCTTTTCCCATTCCAGCGCATCGATCACCGCCTCTGTTTTTTCGCTACCCGCAGTATCGATCTTGACAGCAGCAATTTTCAGCAGCCGGTGCAATACATGCTGTTCGAGGTCAACCGCATGAATCCGGTTCAACGGAATGGTGATGTTCTTTTTTTGAATAAACCCTTTTTTGATTAATAGCTTTCCGTCAGCGATGGAAAAGCGCAGGTAAAAAAAATCAGCCAGCGCTTTGAGAATAATAAAAAGCGGGATTATCAGCAACAACAATTCATAGGTATCCAGGCCCTTCTGTTGTTCCCGGAACAGGATCAGGATGATCAGGGGCCAGAACGCTTTCAGAATAACCCGCAACGCTTTAAAGATGGCTACCAGCAAGCCGGATATGGGTTGCCGTTGAGGTACCGACCAGCTACTCGCCTGTTCCTGCTTCATCAGATACACGTTTATTCAGCCAATCTTTAATATCATGGGCTACAGATTCTTTTAATCCCGGAATTTTAGTATCGGCACCACCCGATCCGGCGGTATAAATAATAAGACTCGCTAATCCGAATTTCCGTTCCAATGGACCCGAACTGATATTGCTGTGCTGAATCCGGCTGAAGGGTGAGGTGCGGATCGTTTTAATGATCCATCCGCTTCGGTAGGTGATGTCGTGTTCCCGTAAAGCATATGCTTTAGATGAAAATTGCGGTTCAGTGGATAAATACCAGATAAGGGCTATCATCACCCAGATACTGATACCGACCGTTATCCTAAGTGGCTGTTGTAATCTGGGTTGAAAATAAAACAAGGCGGCAATGGCCAGGCCAATAACTACCATGGTAATCAACCATTCAAGCCGCATCACCTTCAGGTATGCCCGCTCTACAGGAATGAATTCGATTTCCGCTGCATCAGGCACCGCATGAACCTGCCTGTTTAAAAAATCCATAGCCTAAAAATACAGGATTTTTAATCCCTCAATGCCAATAGTTAAAAAGTCCGGCTGCCAAAAACCTTTTTAAGGATTTCGGTGGTACGCGCCACGGGATTTTCACGAATATTTTCCTCCTCGCGCGCGATCTGGTCGAACAGCGCATCGGTAGCTTTATTCACTACATAATTGGTCAGGTCGGGATCGACCTTATTTGATACCGTAGGCAGCCGGTTATACGCGGTAACAATATCGGTATAATAGCGGGTAGCATTGAGTTTATCGAGCGAGCTCTTTATCGAGGGGGAGAATGCTGCCAGCAGTTTGGTGCGGGTTTTCTCCCTGAAATAATTGGTGGCTGAATTCTTTCCACCCCGGATAATACCCAGGGCATCCTGAATGGTCATCTCCTTAATGGCATCAACAAATATCGGTTTCGCAAAACCTACAGCATCTTCAGCGGCACGGTTGATCTGAAGCACCGCCCGGTCGACCTGGCTGCCCAGCCCGATATTACGCAGTGTGCGTTCAATTTTCTGTGCGTCTTCCGGCAAGAAAAGTTTATAGGCGTTGCTTCCAAAAAAACCGTCTTCACGGTTCAGGGCAAAGATCGCGGTGGTTACGCCCTGCGCTAAAGCCTGGCGTACGCCTTCTCCGGCTTCCGCCTCCGTTACGGTGCCGAAACCGGTGGGAAGATTTGATAATGTTTCGCAGGAGCCGAGCATAGCGACCAAACCGACAGACAATAGAATTTTCTTCATCATACCATAAAATTATATCCGTAAATAATTGCAATTCCCGGTCCAAACGGGCAATTCCGCTTCAACGCCTCTTTCCTCACCCAAAATCAACTATTTTTGCACCTCAAAATTTTTTCATGCATTTATCAGAACAGGAGCTTATCAGACGGAATAAACTCAGTGAATTAGAAGCGCTGAATATTGACCCTTATCCCGCACCGCTGTATGAAGTAACTCATTTTTCTGCATCCATTAAAGCCGAATATAAAGGCGAAGAGAATAAAGATGATTTCAAGGCGGTACGCCTGGCGGGCCGCATCATGAGCATCCGCGACATGGGGAAAGCGTCATTCGCGGTGCTGCAGGACAATGCCGGACGCATTCAGCTCTATGTGAAACGCGATGAGATTTGTCCGGATGAAGATAAAACCCTCTATGATAAAGTCTGGAAACACCTGATCGATATTGGCGACCTGGTGGGCATATCGGGGTATGTTTTCACCACTAAGACCGGTGAAACATCTGTACATGTTAAAAATCTGACCCTGTTGTCGAAAGCCCTGAAGCCCCTGCCGGTAGTCAAAGAAAAGGAAGGGGAAACTTTTGATGCGGTCACAGATCCTGAATTCAAATACCGTCAGCGTTATGCCGACCTGATCATCAACCCGGAGGTCAAGGACATCTTTATAAAACGGAGCCGGATGATCAATGCCTTTCGCGATTTCCTGAATTCGCGCGGAGCGGTTGAAGTGGATACGCCTGTGCTGCAATCTATTCCCGGCGGCGCAGCAGCCCGTCCGTTTATTACCCACCATAATGCGCTCGATATGCCGCTTTACCTGCGTATCGCAAATGAATTATACCTCAAGCGCCTGATCGTGGGCGGGTTCGACTGGGTGTATGAATTCAGCCGGAATTTCCGGAATGAGGGCATGGACCGGACCCACAACCCTGAATTCACCGTTCTGGAATTCTATACCGCCTATAAGGATTACATCTGGATGATGGAAACTACTGAGCAATTACTGGAATCGGTTGCGATAGCTACGACCGGTAAAACAACGTTGCAGGTTGGTGATAAGGAAATCGAATTTAAAGCGCCGTACCGGCGGATAACGATGTTTGATGCGATAAAGGAATATACCGGAACAGATATC
Source organism: Bacteroidota bacterium (assembly GCA_023409675.1). Lineage (GTDB taxonomy): Bacteria > Bacteroidota > Bacteroidia > Chitinophagales > Chitinophagaceae > Flavitalea. The sequence goes on along the minus strand of JAEYRC010000240.1, from coordinate 1,373 downwards.
AGCGATATGGATGAAGCTGCACTTCGCGAAACCTGCCGCAACCTGCAGATCCCTGTTGACCCGAGCATGGGTAAAGGAAAGCTTATTGACGAACTGTTCAGTGAAAAATGTGAAAAACATTTCATACAGCCTACTTTCATTATTGACTATCCGGTTGAGATGAGCCCGCTCACAAAGAAGCACCGTTCCAAACCCGGTTTGGTCGAACGCTTTGAACTGATCATTAACGGGAAAGAAATGGCGAATGCCTATACCGAATTAAATGATCCTCTTGATCAGCGTGAACGTTTTGAAGAACAGCTTCGACTAATGGAACGCGGTGATGATGAAGCCATGTTCATCGATTATGATTTCCTGCGGGCGCTTGAATACGGCATGCCACCAACCGCGGGCATCGGCTTTGGTATCGACAGACTCTGCATGCTGATGACCAACCAGGCATCTATTCAGGATGTGCTTTTGTTCCCGCAAATGCGTCCTGAACATCAGGAGGGCACTACCGGGCAGGAAGAACCGAAATTATAGAAACAGGTCTTTCATCAGCTTTTGTTCCGGATCAACGGCATAATGGCTGAAGTCGGTAATGCCCGCTTCTTTAAGCACGTCTTCATCAATAAAAAAATTACCGCTGCACTCCGATGCGTCGCGGCTGAGGATCAGGGCGGCTGCATCCGCGACTATATTCGGTTTTCTGCTTCTTTGAATCAGATAATCGCCTCCCAGCAGGTTCTGAACCGCTGCTGTTGCTATGGTCGTCATTGGCCATAGCGCGTTTACCGCGATGCGATGAGGTTTCAATTCTTCCGCCAGGCCAAGAACGATCATGCTCATGCCGTATTTACTCATGGTATAGCCCAGATGTTTTGAAAACCATTCCGGCTTCATATTCAGCGGAGGCGAGAGGTTCAGGATATGCGCGTTGGAAGATTTTTTTAAATACGGTATGCAGGCCCTGGAAACGAAAAAGGTGCCGCGGACATTAATGCCGTGCATAAGGTCGTAACGTTTGGGCTCCAATTGTTCGGTAGATGATAAATTGATCGCGCTGGCATTATTGATCAACACATCAATACCACCAAATGCTTCTGCTGTGGCCTGTACAAACTGGTTAATCTGATCTTCGTACCGGATATCGCCCTGAAGCGGTAGTATCTTCCCCAACCCCTGATCTATTTCGGCAGCAGCAGTAAATATGGTACCTTCCAGTTTAGGATGAGGCTCGGTGGTTTTACCGACAATCGCCACATTCGCGCCTTCTTTAGCCAGTCGCATCGCGATAGCTTTTCCTATTCCCCGGCTTCCGCCGGTGATCAGTACATTTTTGTTTTGAAAGTTCATACCGGAATGTTGAGTAAGGCGTATGGTTTAATGCA
>JAEYRC010000170.1 GCA_023409675.1 Bacteroidota bacterium | reverse complement strand
GCATGTTTACCGAACTGGTCGGCAGTTTCAATAAGTTTTTCAACCAGGTCCAACAGATCAAAAAATACGAATTGCTCGAAAATGAGAGGAGCATTGATTCGGGTGAGATGACGCCCAAGCTTAGCCTTAAGCGTAAGGTGGTAATGGAAAAGTATAAAGATATCATCGACGGGATCTATTCCTGACCACCGGAAGCCTCCATCAAACTGAAGTAACCTTATCGGGATACATTGTATCTTTATGCAAAACCCGGTAAAGGAATTTATTTATGGAAACAGGCGAAGCAATCGTTATCCGGCCCATTGCCGACAGCAGATTAAGTACGGTTAATTTCGAACAGCTTGAATTCGGAAAATATATTTCCGATCACATGCTGGTCAGCGATTATGCTGACGGACAATGGCATTCTCCCCGCATCATCCCTTTTTCCGATATTACCTTAAGTCCGGCCGCGCTGGCACTGCATTACGGCCAGTCGGTATTTGAAGGCATGAAAGCGTTCAGCCTGCCGGGAGGAAAAATAAATCTCTTTCGTCCGGAAAAGCATTATGCACGGTTCATGCGCTCGCTTGAGCGTATGTGCATGCCCGCGATGCCGGAAGATATTTTTATTCGTGGACTGGAAGAATTATTAAAGCTCGACCGCGACTGGATACCATCATCACCCGGTTCAGCACTTTATATCCGTCCGTTCATGTTCGCCAGTGAGGGCCGCTTTGGCGTGAAGATCGCTGATGAATACCGTTATATTGTTTTTACCGGTCCGGTTGGTCCCGCGTTCTCGAAGCCGCTGAAACTGAAAGTGGAAACCCGCTATTCCCGTGCGGCCCGTGGTGGTACCGGCTTTGCGAAATGCAGTGGTAATTATGGCGGTGCGTTCTATCCTACTCAACAGGCAAGAAAGGAAGGCTTCGATCAGGTGATCTGGACCGATGCGGCCACGCATTCCACTATCGAGGAATCGGGCATGATGAACATCATCCTGGTCATAAATGGCAGTATTGTTACCCCACCGCTCAGCGATTCCATTCTTGATGGTATTACGCGCGACACCCTGCTTACGCTGGCAAAAGATATGCTGATACCGGTTGAAGAAAAATCCATCAGTATTGCCGATCTACAAAAAGCATTTGAAGAAAAAACCATTACGGAAGCGTTTGGCGCGGGAACTGCCGCGGTCGTTTCCCCGGTGGAAACCATTCATATTAACGGTATAGATTATTCGCTTCCTTCCAATCTCGATGCGGTGATGTTTCGGTTAAAAGCGCGGCTGGAAGATATCCGAACCGGAAAAGCTGAAGACACCCATCACTGGAACCATATCATTTGATAAACCCTGCTGACATGTCAAAAACCATTCTGGTAACCGGCGCCAACGGATCACTTGGTGCCGCGGTTGTTACCCATTTGCTTGCAAAAGGCTATACTGTTATCGGTATAGATAATTCCCTGGAGAAACTTGGCCATACAATTTCCCATGAGCGTTTTCGATTTTATGGCGCGGATGTTTCGGATGAACAGCTCATGAAAACCCTGCTCCCCGAAATCCTTCATGATCATCAACAGCTGCATGGCGCCTTGATGCTGGTAGGAGGCTTTGCCATGGGCGACCTGGAAGCTACAACCGGTACTGATCTACAGGATATGTTCCGGCTGAATTTTTATTCTGCTTATCACCTTACGCGGCTGTTGTATCCGCATTTCGAATCGAAACAGTATGGCCGCATCGCTTTTATTGGAGCGCGGCCTGCACTTGAACCCGAAGCGGGTTATAAGATGATGGCCTATAGCCTGAGTAAATCCCTGCTCTTCCGTTTAGCGGACATGCTGAACGCGCAAAGCCGTAAAGCTGAAATCAGTTGTTCGGTCATTGTACCATCGGTCATTGACACGCCGATGAACCGGAAATCGATGCCGGATAAAGATCCTGAAGACTGGGTAAAACCGAAGCATATCGCTGCCTTGCTGGAATTGCTATTTACAGAAACCGGCGCGGTGTTGCGGGAAAATGTCATGAAGGTGTATAACCGCGTGTAGCCAGCGAAGCCACAGCCAGGGATATGCAGCATGTTATTACTGAGAAGATTTATATCATTCAACACAATATACTGCTCCTTAATAATTCCAGGTGCCTGAAGGTTCTCCCACGATCAGCACACTGTTCCATCCGGTAATGCCATCGGGTTCACGATAGGGATTATTGATATCCTCCATCGGCATCCAGTCATCTATAATGAATTTGTATTGATATTTGCCACCGGGGGGCATGGGAATTTTTACCGACCAGATTCCGCGGCCTTTCTTCCGCAGCATGATATCATCTTTGGCCCAATGGTTAAAACTACCGGCCAGGGTTATGCGCCGGGCGCATTCATTTTCGATGATAAATTCAATGGTTTGCTTTCGTTCATTGAGAATTGGAGAAGGTTTGTTTTTCATAATATCCTGTTTTAATGTGAGCAGTATAAACAGGTTTTGGATAGGGTGCAGCGATTTGCTGCCGTAGCATAGTTTAAATTACAACTTTCCCGAAGAGGCGGATTCAAAAACCGGATTTAAATTTTTGTGGATAACCAGCCCATTGAAATCTCAGCGATTTTTTGTATATACAGGTAGATGTATAAAAAAGGTTGTTCCTTTTTCGGTATCGGAACTGAATTCAATTCGTCCCTTATGAATATTAAGGATTCGCTGTGCGAGTGCAAGTCCCAGTCCGAAGCCCGGTTTTGAAGACACCGATGCGGATCGGTAAAAGGGCTGGAAGATGTGTGCCTTTTCTTTTTCCTGTATCAGCGAGCCGGTGTTCTGTACCAGGATGTGGATCTCACCTGGAGATGGCGATAGGGTAACATGCGAGGTGGAATCATCAGAAAATTTACATCCATTTTCAATGATGTTTTTCAGGGAGATGTACAGCAAATCAATATTACCATACACCGTAAACGCGTTTTCTTCTTCTCCAGGCTCATCGAAATTCAGGTCGACCCGGTATTTTGAACTGATCTTCTGCACATCACCCGTAACCCAGAAAAGCAACTCATCGATACGAACCTCAGAAAGTTCAATATTACCGTCGGATCCGGTTTTGGCAATTTCCAGCAGGCTTTTGGTGAGTTGCAGTAGTTGCTGAACGTCTTCTAGTACCGATTTACTGACCATACGGTATTCTTCCGGGCTACGGTCGCGCTGTAGCGCCACCTGTAACTGACTGGATATGGAGGTTAGCGGGGTCGACAATTCATGAGAAGCGTTCGAGATAAATCTGTTTTGAGTGATGAAGGATTCCTGCAGGCGGTCGAGCAGGTTATTGAACGTTAGAGCCAGCTTGCTTAGTTCATCATTACTCAAACCCCGCTGAATACGTTTGGAAAGATTTTTAGAGGAAATTTCATTGGCTTCGGAGATCATGCGCCGCACGGGTTTTAGCAACTGGTGCGAAAAAAGGTATCCTACGATAAGGGATAAAATAATACCGGCTATCAGGCTCAGCAAAAAGACCTGCTTCAGTTGTTTCAGCCGGGTAAAGCCATCGCCATCATAGGCGGCAATAAAGATCACTTTGCCACCGGGATGTCCCGGATAAAAAGCGAGCGCTTCGCGGGTTCCCATGGTGAAAAAATGTTCCCGGGTGATCACCGCTGCCCGGATATCCTCACTGGAAGGCCGGATATTATCCTCCGGGTTGGATTCGTAGCGATAAATTTCCGCTCCTGAGCTATCATATATGCCTACCGATTTTCGCGGCAGCAGAAAGGATGAATTTTCATTTACCAGGTCGAGCAGTTTGAAGTCATCGCTGAAGGAGTTGAAGATTTGGGCATTATAGGTGGCCCGGCTCTGCAGCCTGATCCGAAAAGCATTTTCGCGTTCAAGAGAAGTAATGTAATAAACGGCAAAACTCAGCAGCAATAACATCGCTGTAACGATAAGGGCAAACAGCAAGGTTATCTTATGCCTGATTTTCACTTATGCGGTATCCTTTATAATATATCCATAACCCACCTGGGTATGAATAAGTTTTTTGTCTGAGTTGTTATCGAGTTTCTTCCGTAAAAAGTTTACGTAAACATCAATAACATTGGTTTTAGTATCAAAATCAATATCCCAGACACTCAGGGCGATATCGGCGCGGCTCACCACCTTTCCCTTGTTTTTAACGAGGTATTCAAGCAGTTGAAACTCCTTGGCGGTAAGTGGAATGGAGGTTCCGCCACGGGACACTTCCCGGCTGTCGAGGTTCATCACAAGATCAGAAACTTTCAGCAGATTTCCTGAGGAACCTGGTTTATTAATCCGTTTCAGGATAGCGCGAACCCGTACCAGCAGTTCTTTAAAGTCGAAAGGCTTTACGATATAATCATCAGCCCCCGAATCAAATCCTTCCACCTTATCACCAATGGCATTCATAGCCGTTAACATGATGACCGGCACTTCGGCGTTTTTCTCCCGGATCTTTCGGCAAAGCTGATAGCCATTCAGTCCGGGCAGGTTGATATCAAGAATGATCAGGTCGAAATTTCCGGATTGAAATTTTTCATATCCTTCCATTCCGTCATAGGCCACTGTGGTATCATAGTTATGTTCAGACAAACCCAGCTTTAGCGAATCGGCTATCTTCTTCTCATCCTCTACCAGTAAAATTCGTATTTGGTCCATAAATATTGCGCTTCCAGGAATGAAATTTAAGCCTAACCTGGCTGCAATGCAGAAAACTACCGATTAAAAATCAATTAATTCTACGATCAATTATCTTCCGGAAATTTATTGGGCATTAATATCTACAATTATCTTTTCGATTTCCCCAGATCGATTCCACTCTGGAAAAAAAGAACTTAAAAACAGGCGATTTTAAAAATGGCACAGTATTTAAAATATTACCTGATAACATGTTTAGGGTTTAGGGGTTAACCTCGCTTCACGGCGGGGTTTTTTTTTATCTGCTGATCACTTCAATACTTCTATATGTCTGCATTTAATGGTAAAACCATATTGGTTACCGGTTCATCTTCAGGAATCGGAAAAGCGGTAGCCATGGCCTTTGGTGAATCAGGAGCTAATGTGGTGGTGAATTATCACTCCTCACCCGAGGGAGCGGAAGAGGTTACCCGCCAGATCATACAATCCGGAGGAAAAGCTATAGCGGTTAAAGCCGATGTAAGTAAGGAAGCGGAGGTTAGCGAATTGTTCGCTAAAACCCTTGACGCATATGGAAAACTGGATATACTGGTGAGCAATGCCGGTTTGCAGCAGGATAATGATACCGAAGTGATGACGCTGGCGCAATGGCAGAAAGTTATTGATGTTAACCTGACCGGACAATTTTTATGCGCCCGGGAGGCTGTGAAATGTTTTAATCAGCAGCGTCAGGTAACACCGAAAGGCAGCCGGGGCAATATTATTATGATGAGTTCGGTACACGATATCATTCCATGGGCTGGTCATACCAATTATGCGGCATCCAAAGGTGGCTTGCTGTTGTTTATGAAATCTCTTGCCCTGGAAGTAGCCAGGCAAAAAATCAGGGTTAACGCGATATCACCTGGCGCAATAAAAACCGATATCAATAAAGAGGTATGGTCTGATCCTGCTTCGGCAAAAAAGCTGCTGAAGCTGATTCCCTATGGTCGGATTGGGGACGCGCAGGATGTGGCTAAAACGGCATTGTGGCTGGGTAGTGACGACAGTGATTATGTCACCGGTACCACCATATACGTTGATGGCGGGATGACGCTTTATCCGGGTTTTGTAGATAACGGATAAAAAAAACCCGTCTTTCGACGGGCAGTTTTTTAAAATACTTTTCAGACAGGCAGAAATTCTGATGACTCCATGACGGCAGTATTCTGCGTAACATAGCTTTTAATAATGGACTGTCTTACAGCAGCATTCGTACTACATAGATAAGAAAAAGCATTGAAAGTTTAAAGCCTTCATACATCTTGTCGAAAAAATGTGCATTATTCTGTACCTTACACTAAAGGGAATATCTTATGGTTTTATGCCGGTGCATAGCCGGCTGATACCCTACCTACAATGAAGCATCCATGAACTTCGTAGACTATTACAGCATCCTCGGGCTGAGCAAAACCGCATCAGATGAAGACATCAAGAAAGCTTACCGTAAACTGGCGCGAAAACATCATCCCGACCTGAACCCCAACGACCAGGAAGCCCATAAAAAATTTCAGCAGATCAACGAAGCCAATGAAGTGCTGAGTGATCCTGAAAAACGAAAGAAATACGATCAGTATGGGAAAGACTGGCAACATGCCGACCAGTTTGAACAGGCCCGAAGGGCACAACAGTCCCGGCAGGAAAGCGGGTCGTATAATTTTGGAGGTGATTTTAATGACAGTGGCTTCTCCGATTTCTTCGAATCATTGTTTGGCCGCCAGGGTGGAGGTGGACGAAAATCATTTCGCGGCCAGGACCTGCACGCTACCCTGGAACTCACGCTCGAACAGATCATGTCTACACACCAGCAAACCTTTACGATCAACAATAAGAATATTCGCATAACCATTCCCGGTGGTGCTGAAAATGGTCAGAAGATCCGCCTGAAGGGGTATGGCGCTCCTGGCCGGAATGGGGGACCGAACGGTGATCTGTATATAACTTTTTCTATTCCGGAGCATCCGGTGTTTAAGCGCCAGGGCAGTGACCTGAGCACCACGCTGCCCATCGACCTTTACACAGCCGTACTTGGCGGTGAACGCATGCTGAATACTTTATCGGGAACAGTTAAGATTAAAGTGCAGCCCGAAACCCAGCAGGGTACGCGGATACGGTTGAAAGGCAAAGGACTTCCGGTATATAAATCTGAAAACTACGGCGATCTGTATGTGACCCTGACGGTACAGTTACCAACACAACTCACTCCTGAACAAAAACAACTCTTTGAACAACTCGCACGGTTGCAACCTAAATGATTTGCTATGAAACAGGAAGATCTTATCTCCACAAAAATATTCTGCAACAGTTATCATATCAGCATGCAAACCATCTATACCTTCCGTGAATACGGACTGATAGACCTGGTAGAAATTGAACAGGAGGAATATATTGACTCGCTGAAACTGGCACGCCTCGAGCAACTTGTGCGACTGCATACCGAATTGAATATTAATCCGGAAGGACTTGACGCCATCAGCAATCTGCTCGACCGGATTGAACAATTGCAGGAAGAAGTGCAGGCTCTGCGCAATCGATCCTCCTCAACAGATGACATGATCTATGCCTGACGGGTGATCCGGCTGATCATCCCTTTATCCAGTTCAAGTTCATGTGTAATGATGTCAGGAAGCTCATGATCATAATGGCTTACATATACCATTGTAACCCGGCGATGACTGTAGATCTCTTTGAGCAATCGCTGAAACTTCTTCGTCAGCAGCTCATCCAAACCCTGGCAGGGCTCATCGAGCAGCAACAATGGCGGAAGTTTGATCAGCGCCCGGATCAATAAACAAATTCGTTGTACTGTTTCTGGCACCTGCGCAAATGAGGACGTAGCATAGCCATCAAGATTAAAGTATTTTAGCCATTGCCGGGCGGCTTCAGCGTAGCCCGCATGGCTAACCCTGAATAGGCCGGCGGTATCATAAAAACCTGATTCTATCACATCCATACAGCGCTGCGCCCTGGGAAAATAACGGAAAAGCTCAGGCGAAAAAAAGCCGGTTCGGGCTTTTATATCCCAGATGCTTTCACCCGAACCTTTTTTCCGGTCGAATAAAATAATATCATGAGCAAATGCCTGGGGATTATCACCATTGATGAGACTGATCAGCGTGGATTTACCCGCGCCATTCTTTCCGCTCAACCGCCAGCATTCACCAGGTAGTACGGTCCAATTGATAGACTTCAGGATGGTTTTTTCGCCGTAACGCACCGATACATCCCGCATCTTTATGATTTCGGTGAAGGAGGAACTGATTACTGTCGGAATATCCGGAAACGCCTGCACGGGTTCTTCGGGTTGAATGCTGGCCGCTAATGTTTCAAAGGGTGGCTTCTCCATAGACACAATTTCCTTATCTCCAAATTCAACCACCCGGCTTACAGAAGCTGGGATGAATTGCCTGCTTCCGGTCTGCACCAGCGTAACACCCTGCTGCAGGAGCAGGAAGAAGACTTTTTCAAGATGTTGCCGATTTGCAGCGTCCAGTCCGGCCATGGGATTGTCGAGCAACAGCAGTTTGGGGTTCTTCAACATTGCCGCGGCAAGCTGGAGCCGTCGGGTTTCCCCGCTTGACAGCTTAATCAGGGGTTCATCGCTCAGGGATTCAAGATCAAAATCATGCATGACAGATGCCCAATTCTCCCGATAGGGCGATAAAACCGCTTCTTCGGCCAGGTATTCCTTTACCGTCAGCGAATTTTCATTTTCGGTGGAATTAAATCGCTGCTGGTAATAGAGGTCGGCCATATGCGCCCGGTTCCTGAAATCAGGCCGTGCATTTACGAGCACGATAAACCGATTAACGGAAAATAAGGGGTCTGTTTCGAGATGCTCCGGTACCAATTCCTCCAGAGCAGGAAAAGACCTGTTCCCCGAGCCAGGATGAATCAGTCCGGCAAGCATTTCCAGCACGATTCTGGCGGTTTCCGCCTTACCGCTAAACAGGAGATGTTCGCCCCGGGAAATTTCCAGCGTTATTCCGGAAAGCAGTTCCTTTCCCGCCCGCTTCAGCGTGATGGAATCTAATCTTGCAATGGTATTTTGCGAATGCGCCATATCCGGTTTGACTTTTAATGCGGAAACCTGCAAATATCCGGAAACCGGGGTAACCGTTTGCCGCTCTGGCATAAATTTCGCTTTATGCATACTTCATTCAGGCAATGCCCGTTTTTAATCCTGATACTATTACCCGATGCACAGCGCTGTAAATCTTATGTTTCGATTACTTGCAGGACTATTTTTACTGATCTTATCCTCTGCCTGTCAGAAAGATTACAGCCTGGAAACCGGCCGTAAGCCCGGTGATGAGGTATGTGGACGGTTGGATCGCATTATCCATCAGCCCGGAACCGCCGATGAAAATTCCTTCCGCTTCAGCTATGATGAAAAAGGAACACTGGTGGCGCTATCAGACAGTGCCGCCGGTAAAACCTATAACCTTGCCTATAATTCTTCAGGTAAACTGATCAGCAAATCGGCCCCCGGTTCCACAACTCTTTATACTTATGACAGTTCCGGTAGACTTGCAACTGTAAGTTTTACCTATCCATTGCCTTCACGTTATGAATTTTTCTATGGCACGGGGAATATTCCTGAAGAAGCTGATTTCTACCAGGAAAAAAATGGCGCGCTGGCGCTGATGTACAATCAGCTTTATTTTCTACAGGACGGTAATATTTCCGGAATTGATTACGATAGCATTGGAATCATCCGAAAAGAAAGCTGGCAGGCTGATATGGGCACAAGCACCATTCCTCTTATGAGCTTACTGCAAATCGGCTCAGATTTCAGTTGGGGATATCCGCAACCGGCGACCATTTATTTCAACAGAAACCTTCCAGCGGTTTGGTCGAGCCAGCGCCATGGGGTAACCTACCAATATGCTTACAGCTATTCCGGCACCAAACTAAGCAGTTATACGCGTACAGATCAGCTGGGCAACCAGGTGCTGTGGGTTTTTGAATACAACTGCCTGTAAAATATTTCCATTTTAACCAATCTCAGTTGTTTGATCCCTCATTCGTAGCGGAAGGAATAATTTTGGTTGATCATTAACCGTCTTTCATACAAATAATCGCGGGGTGCAGGCATGCAGGGTTCTTATGAAACTCCGGAATTAATACAGTAAATTAGGTTATGACACCTTTTGTACATCATGGGTCGGTACTTCGGAAAATCTGGGGGAAAGGAGATACTATCCTGTTCATTTTTGCGGGCGCGGCTGCAGAGTTCGCGTTGAATAAGGCAGTCGATTGGTTGTATTTCACCGGAAAGTTGCCGAAAGATCCTATCGGACGGCTTTTCTCCACGGTTCAATATGCCCGGGATATTATTTATGCTGATGAGGCCTCCGCACATGACACTATTGACCGGATAAGCAGTATTCATGCAGCTGTGGAAAAAGGCCGCAAGGCACGCATTCCAGACTGGGCCTACCGGGATGTGCTGTATATGCTGATCCATTATTCAATTTCTGCCTATGAGGTGCTCGAACAACGCCTGACTGACGCTGAAAAGGAGGATGTTTATGAAGTTTTTCTTCGCATGGGCACCCGCATGCAGATTCCTGCTCTTCCTGAAAATTACAGGGCCTGGTTACCGGATCGTGATCGCCATATGATGGAAGATCTGGAACGTTCCGACTACACTGACGACCTCTTCGTTCAATACAAAAAACACCTTGGCGGCCTTCGCTATAAACTTTTACTCGAAGCTCAAAAAATGGTGGTGCCACAACAGGTAGCCGTAAAACTGGGGTTTAAGATGCCTACTTCTATCCGGCCTTTACTATCGCTCTATAAACTCAGCCGCAAGGCAGGAATGGAATGGATAGCCAAATCCGTGTTGTTACCAACCCGATACCTGAAACAGATCCGCGAACTGGATTCCATCAGCCGTTAATAATGAAATAGTACTGATGAGGGCATTGTATTAACTCTGGACTATTAATTTCTAATCCTGGGCTCTACATGTCCGTTAAACGTGATCATTTCACGGTTCAGGCTTGAAACGCGCAGGGTTGCATCTCCATTCGTGAATACCGTTAAGATCAACCGGCGGATGTCCTGTTCATCACGGGGCTCAATTTCGATAGTCCACCTCCCTTTGTTATTACGTTTTTCCTGGTAAGCAAAGTCCGTAGAAATAAAGGAGATGCCTCCATCCCAGGGATCAAGCGGTGCGGTAAAAGCCCGGCCAAAATAAGGAAGCTGGGCATTAACGGAATCGGCCGAGACCACCATATCATAATATGTAGTAAGGGGCCACATTCCACCTCGCTGGGGACTTACCTGCTTTGCGACGAAGACATACTCGCGCTCGTCGAGCGCCTCTACGCGGTCAATATCTTCCTGTTTCATTTCAGCCTGAGGCTGTTGTGTGGTACATGCAAAGAACACCACGATTATGGCTGGAACCAAAAACCATATGTATTTACCTAAATATTTATGCATCTGTTTTTTAATAAAAATGACAAAAAACCTATGCCAAAACAGGGTGTAACTGCTAAGGAAATGTGAAGGAAATAAACGCCGTCGGCCATAAAGTATTGGATAATTTTGCAGTTGTTTTAACCTGAAAATTTTAAGTATTGACTGCATTACGTTTAAGCATTCTGGATCAATCGGCTATTCCTAAAGGAAGCAATGCCCGTAAAGCGATTCTGGAAACTATCAGTACGGCCAGGCTGGCGGAATCGCTAGGCTACTATCGGTTCTGGGTGTCCGAACACCACAATTCTCCATCCATTGCCGGGTCGACACCTGAAGTATTGATGGCCAGACTTGCAGCGGAAACTGAAACGCTCCGAATCGGTTCTGGAGGTATTATGCTGCCCAACCACAGTGCTTTGAAGGTGGCAGAGAATTTCCGTATGTTGGAAACGATGTATCCTGGCAGAATCGACCTGGGCATGGGACGTGCTCCCGGGGGTGACCGTATCACCGCCTCCATGCTCAACCCGTCGAACACCTATAGTGAAGAAAGTTACCTGATGCAACTTGAACACCTGCAGGTTTTTTTTACCGATAAAGCTGAAACGCAATATGGACCGCTGATCGCTATCCCACAGGCAGAATCGGTGCCGCAGCAATGGATATTATCATCGACCGGAGGCAGCGCGGGAATTGCTGCCCGATTTGGAATGGGTTTAGCGATAGCAAAATTTATCAATGGTGATGCCGATCCCGCAATGGTACAGACCTATCGGTCGGCATTTCATTCCCGGGATGGAAGTGAACCCAATGAGCTGGTAGCGGTATTTGTGATCTGTTCAGAAACAGAAGAACGGGCAGCCCAATTAAGGAAACTCTATGATTATGTGCTGATCCAATTTGAAAAAGGACGTTTTGATCCGATGCCTTCTCCGGAAGAGATCAGTGCTTACGAATTTTCAGAAATGGAAAAATTACGGATCGCTGCCAACGCCGGACGTATCGTTTCCGGAAATCCGGATTCGGTTAAGCAGCAACTGCAACAACTAGCCGATAATTTTGATGTTGAAGAGATCATGATTTCCACCATGACCCATAATTCAGCAGAGCGCAAAAGATCATTTGAATTGATCGCTGAGGCATATAATTTAACGGCGGCTTCCTGAATATAATTCATATTCAAAGAGCCGGCAGTCGATCGTACTGGTATAAAATTCAATTTTTCGCGAGGGTTTCAACCCGATCTTTTTTCCCAGTTCAAGGTTACCCGTAAATACATAGCCGGTATAGCCATTACAGCGTTTTTTCATGAAATCGCCGATACGGCTGTAGGTTTCTGTTAGCTCCTGAACATCACCCAGTCTTTCACCATATTCAGGGTTAATGAGCATTATGCCGCCACCATCTGCGGGTACGGGAGTATCATAAAAATCGCAAACTGAAAATTCAATCAGGTCATCCACACCTGCTGCACGCGCGTTTTTCCGGGCATTGGCAATAGCCTGCGAGCTGTAATCTGTAGCGATGATACGCAAGCCATCGGGCGTCTCTATGGAATTGTCCAGTTTTCCTCTTTCTGATAAATACATTTCTTCATCGTACCCGGCAATGTGCATAAAGGCGAAGTTAGACCGGAAGAGTCCCGGTGCTGTATTAGTAGCCATCAACGCGGCCTCGATGGCGAGGGTTCCGGAACCGCACATGGGATTTATAAAAGGAGTGCGCTGGTTCCAGTTGGTAGCCATAATAGTGGCAGCAGCCAGGGCTTCCAGCATAGGCGCCCTTCCCGGTGCTTTTCGGTATCCGTGGCGCGCCAGGGAATCGCCGGAAGTGTCAAGAAAAAGTTCGGCGTCCTCATTCTTCCAGTGCAGATGTACAACAGTTCCCGTCAATTCGGCGCCCGAGTTGGGCCGGTCTTTACCCTTACTTCTGAAGCGGTCCACAATCGCATCCTTCACCCGCAGGTTGGCAAAAAGATTATTGTTAATGGTAGGATTATCCACCGTACTGGTAACAGAAAAATAAGCATCACCGGAAATGATATTCTCCCAGTCATACTTCAACACCTCTTCATATACATCATCGGCATTTTCAGCTTTGAATTTTACCATACTGTATAATACCTGACTGGCACAGCGCAGCCGCAGGTTCAGTCGGATGCAGTCGTTCAGACTGCCGTTTAGCTGCACGCCCGTTACATGAACCTGATCGATTGTAAAGCCCGCTTCCCGTACCTCGCGTTCAACATAAGGGGCGAGTCTTTTGTGGCAGGTAATGAATATGGTTGATGGAGCATCGAATGAGATCATGTTGCAAAGGAAGGATATCCGGGATAGAAAATGAAAAAACCTCTTGCCGCGGTCATATCTTCTTCAGACATCAGCCTGAAATTCATAAGATCTGACCTGATTAACTGGGATAAAGCGCCATTCCTGAGTCAGCTTCCATGGCTTTTTGAGGTTCCATCCCACAGAAGTCAGGATTCACCCCATTTTTTGAAACCGTCTGATTATTCTGTCCATATTGCCTTCAAATTATTATTTGTGGAAAATAGAAATACCCGCTTATTCCCCGAAATACAACGACTAGAATTCTGGGCCGCGACTTCACTCTACATTTTTTCTGTCCTCATGCTGCTTTCCGATAGCATGGATTCGGGCAACCGCATGATCGGTCCCTATGCGTATCAATTTGAAAAATCAGGATTAGCCTATTCCTGGTTTTCCAATTACCTGATGCCGGCCCTGATCCGCAACACCGTATTCTATGGAGCATACCTGTTACTCATACTTTATATACTGCCCGTACCGGTTGAACGCGATAAGCTAAAAATAAAAGCAGTATGGCTGTCGGCATTATTTGTTATGCTCGCACTTGTATTGGGTGTCACCGACACCTGGCTTAAAGCTTACCTGTTTGCTGAACTGCCATCTGCAAAAGCTGTTTACATTCAGGTTTTCAGGAATGCCTTTATATACAGCCTGTGGCTGATGCTGATGTTCATCCTCTATACCGGCCTTAAGCATCTCGGTGTTTTTCTTTTAACGCATTCGGCACGACTGCAGATGAAATACCAGTTGATCACCCGAGAGGGAATCATTGCGTTGATCATCTGGATGTATGTATTATTTCTGCTGCTCATCAGCGGGGTCAATGAACCCTTAACGGCACTTTTTGCCTTCATTATTCCCTATGCTATTGGATTATACTGGATATCACTGCATACCCTTATTCCGCGTGCGCTGGGGAAGAAAAGACCTGTGGTCTTTTACATCTGGCAAATAATCCTGATCATGCTGGTAACCCTGCTGCCCTTTGGATTGCTGGTGTTGATCTTTTACCCGAAAAATGATTCCGTGGTTCCGGTTATCCTGACCTTCAATGCCTGCTTCAATATACTGGTAACCGCGCCGGTTTCATGGTATATTTATAAAAGCCGTATGTCGAAGTCCGATGAGTTGACGACATTAAAATCAGCCCTCGGAAAATCAACCGCGAGTCTGGATTCACTAAGATCACAAATCAACCCGCATTTTTTATTTAATGCCCTGAATACGCTGTATGGTACAGCGCTACAGGAACAGGCCGACAGAACAAGTGAGGGAATACAACGGCTGGGCGATATGATGCGGTTTATGCTGGAAGAGAACATGCAGGATAAGATCACATTAAACCGGGAGATAGATTATATCAATAATTACATCAGCCTGCAGCAATTGCGTACAGCAACATCTCCGGATATTAACATCCAAACCAATATTGATGCCCAGGTGAATACATTAAAAATATCACCAATGCTTTTAATTCCATTCATAGAAAACGCCTTTAAACATGGCATTAGCCTGCAGGAGCCCTCGCATATAAAGGTCAGCCTGCAGGTCGATGGCAATAACCTGTACTTTGATGTATACAACAGCATTCACAAAAAAAATGGATCATCAACGGCAGAGCGGCAACAGAGTTTCGGGTTGAATAATGTGCAAAAGCGATTGGACCTGCTTTATCCGAATAAACATGAACTGATCATCCGGCAGAATGCTGATGAATATTTTGTTCACCTGACCCTTCAGCTTAAATAACCGGGAACATGAAAGCGCTACTGTTGTTTATCATGCTTTTTTTCTTCGGAACTACAAAGAGGGATGAGCCTGCCCCAAAAAAATCAGTAAAAGGTGAATTGCTGATGCCCGTGATTTACAATTATTTTTGCAGTGATAAACAGAGAACACCCTAATCAACACTTATGCGGGCAATAGCTTTGGATGATGAACCACTTGCACTTGAAGTGATCCGCGCACATGCGTCGAGGGTGGAATTTGTGCATCTCGATGCCGTTTTCACCAATGCGTTCAAAGCCATGGAATACCTGCAAACCCATCAACCCGATCTTTTATTCCTGGATATCAATATGCCCGATATCAACGGACTGGAATTTCTGGCCAGCCTCAATAAAAAACCCCTGGTGATATTTACCACCGCTTATTCTGAGCATGCAGTAAACAGTTTTGAACTGGATGCGGTGGATTACCTGCTCAAACCATTCTCCCTTTCCCGCTTTCTGAAAGGCTGCCTTAAAGCCAATGAGTTATTCATCGCGCGTAATGGCAAAAAAGCAAGCGGGCACTTGTTTATAAAAACCGGGTATGAACAAGTAAAGGTGAAGTTTGATGAGCTGCTGTTTGTGGAGGCCGATGGAAATTATCTTCATTTCGTACTGAAAGATAAAAAGCATCTTGCCAGAATGCCCCTCAGCGAAGCTGCTGAACTGCTGCCGGACGAGTTTATACGCATCCACCGTTCCTATATTGTTTCCAGGGAACATCTTGAAAAGATTGAAAAGCATCAGGTACATATAGGCAACCATATTATTCCGGTAGGTGAAACCTATCGTCATCAGCTTGAAGTATGAAAATTAAGCTAAACCAGAGTAGCATGGTTTCACCATTCTTCAGCTATTTAAACGTTAGCGGTAATGCATTTGGATGATGTCGGAAATCCATTTAATGAAGAATTGAGTTTAAAGAAAACAATGAGGATTTTTCAAAGGGAAGTCGCATGGGAAGCATTAAGTGATGCGGGAAACTAGCATCAGCGATGTAAGGTTTTATAACACCAGTAAATCGGTAATGAACCTTATAGAGAAGATCAAATATGATTTTTAAACAGCGAAAGTGCAGATGAATCCTGACCGGATCATACCATGCAATGCTTAGGCATTTTTTGTGGTAAGCCTGCGCTGAAATTTTTAAAAGATCATCGTATTTTAGATTAAAATTCTATGGATATCGAAACATTCAGGGAATTCTGTCTCTCACTGCCACATACAACCGAAGGTTTTCCATTCGGGCCAGACACACTGGTATTTTCCATTGGCGGAAAAATGTATGCGCTTACCAATATTGAAACTTTCGAATCGGTTAACCTCAAATGCGATCCTGAAAAAGCGATAGAATTACGGGAAACCTATCCCGGTGTTCAACCGGGTTACCACATGAATAAAAAGCACTGGAATACGGTTTCCTTCCACGCAAATATTCCGGAAACACTTATCAGATCCTGGATAACTGATTCGTATACCCTGGTGAAAGCCGGTCTGCCCCGTTCGATAAGAGATACTCTTTAAAGAGGCAGGGGGTTTAATCATTCATCAAAATTGCTGATAATCCGTAATCAAACTTTTGCAGATTAATTGTTTAAAAAGCGGTGCGCATGAATTCGCTTTCCATTAACTGAAAAATATTCCGTGTAAAGCAGCAGGCCATTGCTGTCAAAATGACGCCACTGACCAGTTTTATTCCCCTGGTCATACTTCCCCCGAATAAATTCATCCTGGTTTCTCACCAACCAGTAGCCGTGACGAAGCCCGTTATTATAGGCTCCGGAATCAATAAGCTGCCCGTCTGAACCGTAGTTAAGATAACGCCCATGATGCAACGCGGCGGTAAATGGAGGATTATAAAAGTCACCGGATGAAAATAAATTGGCATTGATACGCGCCATCAGACTCAGTGATTGATCCGATTGCTGGAAATCATGCACAAAATACTGTTGAACAGATTCATTCGCATAAGCTCTGCGACTGATCGCATACCGAAAATTGCGGTTGTTTCTTCGCTGTAGATCCTGTTGTATATAACGATACTTATTCGCGCTGTAATTTCGCACCGCCCGGAGCTGTCCACCGGGATAGTACAGCTTCCATTCTCCATCAGGCAGATTCTGGTGCATCCGTCCCGAATCACACAACTGTTGATTCGGAAAATAAGACATCCAGGGTCCATGAAGCTGCTTATCCCGGATATGCACTTCCAATTTCCGGGTTTGAGCATCATATTCAGCATGCGCAATAATGGTTTTACCCTTCTGATTACGATGCACTCCAGGCTCATTCAGAAAGTTTTCCACCATGTCCTGGCTCAACAGCCTAATTATGTAAAAAATGATCAACCCCATTTCAGTATCGTTTACTTTCACAAGTACGGTCACCCGCTCAAACTATAGGAACCTGCCAGGGCCTTCCATCGGCATATCCTGAGGAATTCTTTTCCCACTACAGCCCGGTTCAAATTTCGTATATTACTATGCGTAACTCTATTATTTCTCATTAAAAAATTATGCAATGAATCAGATTCGAATCCGGTCAGTGGCACTATCCCTGATTATGAGCTTTTTGGTATTCAGTTCTTGCGGTAATAATCGCACCGACAGTGAAATTCAGGTGGATGTTACCCAGAAATTATCTACAATTGAAAACGCCGGTGGAATTTCCGCTACTGTAGCGGATGGCGTGGTGACCCTCACCGGAGAATGCAGCACCCAGGATTGCATTAACAAAGCGGAATCGGAAGTTAAATCGGTTAAGGGAGTTAAGGAAGTGAGAAATGACATTCGGATGGCTTCCCTTCCCGGCGCGGACGCCCCCGTTGAAATTTCTTCCGACCCGATCTTAACCACCGCTGTTAATGAAGTGGTGCAAACCTATTCCAGTGTAAAGGCTGAAGTTAAAGATGGGGTCGTTACGCTTCGCGGAGAAATTGAACGTTCACAACTTCAGGACCTCATGCAGAAACTTAACAATCTGCAGGTTAAAAAAATCGACAATCAGCTTGTGGTTAAATAAATCTATCTATTCATTTAAATTAATTAATCATGTCAGCATTACAGGATAAATACGCCAGCCTCATTCAACAGGCACAGGGCGCCGGCATACAGGACCTTAAAATACGTGAGCAGGAAAATGTATTATATATTGATGGACAGGTTTCAAGTGAAGCCGTTAAAGATCAACTCTGGAATACGTACAACCAGATAGATCCCGATTATCGCTCGGGTGATGTAGTCATGAACCTGACCACCGCTGGTGGCGACAGTGAGGAATATGAAGTGCAGAAAGGCGATAACCTTTCCAAAATCGCTTCGCGCTATGGCATCACCTGGAAAGAAATTTATGAAGCTAACCGCGATAAGATCTCTAATCCCGACCTCATCCAACCAGGATGGAAATTAAAAATCCCTCAAAAATAACACTACATGGAAAATACACTGATCGACTATCCGGATCATGAGAAGGGCGCCTATCTGGCTGCCATCGCTTCGATTGCCACAGCCGACGCTCATGCTTCGCCGGAAGAATTAGAGCATCTCGCTGCCCTTTCTGATGCAGCCGAACTTTCGGAGGAATCCAAACAAATGGTGCTTGAGGCTGCTGAAGATACCAGCGCAAGCCGCCTGAATGAAATTGTGCAAACACTTCAAAATAGTGATCTCCGCTTTTCGCTGGTGACCGACCTGATTGCATTTGCAGAATCAGACGGTCATTATACCCCCGAAGAAAAGCAGGGCGTTGAGAAGATAGCAGCAAAACTTAACATTAACCAGGAGCAATTTTCGCTGTTGAATGAATTTGTTCATAAATCTGCCGAAATGCCTGCTGAAGTTCATACCCCTGCTGAAGCCCAGGGCTTTTTTAATAAGACCGGACTCGGAGATAAAATGAGTAATGCCGGGATAAATATGGGCGGGCTGACCAAAGGTTGCTGGCGATCGTAGGCCCGATGCTGCTGGCAAAATTCCTGAACCGTAAAAGCGGTTCCGGTGGTGGCGGAATTGGAGATCTGCTGGGTGGCAGTGGCGGCCTTGGAGGCTTACTTGGTGGTTCTGGTTCCGGTGGTGGATTAGGCGATCTGCTGGGAGGCAATAAATCTGGCGGCGGTCTCGGCGACCTATTTGGTGGCAGTGGAGGCCTTGGTGGATTATTGGGCGGTTCCCGCAGTTCAGGAGGAGGGCTTGGCTCCCTGATTTCTTCTCTGAGTGGCGGTCGTGGTTTTAGTAAAAGTGGAGGACTGCTGGGAAAGATCTTTAATTAAGTATTTTTATCCACTTTAAAAGCAGCCTTAAAATAGGCTGCTTTTTTTGTTGGGTGCAGACCCCGGGCATCACAAATCTCCAACCCTTTCTCCATTATTTTCCCCCTTAATGGTATTGACTTCGCTTCTTTTCAAGTGTAACTTGCTTTACTTCTGGTCCGACATCCGTCACTATTGAATTCCCATCCTGCCCCTCAAAGTCACACAAAACCTTATCATATGGCACAGACATTTCTCCGCGACAAACTCACCCGGTTCCCGGTTGAATTTTCGTTTAACTATTACAACTGGTTCTACC
>JAEYRC010000106.1 GCA_023409675.1 Bacteroidota bacterium | reverse complement strand
AAAATCGCTGACCTGGTAAATGATAAACTCGCCAGCTTCGGTGAAAAAATCGGTATCAATAAATTTGAACGCGTAGAAGCAGATTACGTAGCCTCTTATATTCATGGCGCTAACCGGATAGGCGTGCTGGTAGGAATGAGCAAGGAAGCCGCAGAGATCGGAAAAGATCTGGCGATGCAGATTGCTGCTATGAATCCTGTAGCCGTTGATGCCGACAGCGTTCCGCAATCAACTATCGATCGCGAACGGGAAATCGTTACCGAACAAATTCAGGCCGACCCTAAAATGGCCGGTAAGCCTGCAGAAATGATCAGCAAAATCGCGGAAGGCAAACTGAACGCGTTTTTCAAAGAACAAACCCTGCTTGCTCAGCCTTTCGTAAAGGATAACAGCAAAAGTGTTGCAGATTTTCTGAAATCAGAAGACGGAACACTGAAAATTACTGAATTCAAACGGGTTGCCCTGGGTTAACCTCATTGATACGTATTGATTAAGAGCCGCTGAATAAGCGGCTTTTTTTTGTCCTGAATATTTTGGAAATGCATATAAACCTTGTTTGTTCCGGTGCAGTTCCTAAAAAGGATAAGCTATCTGGCCAACATGCGGATAGGCAGAAATTTATTTATATGTAACCAAAATGTTACATAATTGTGTATCTTTAATAAATGGGCGATATATTCAAAGCAATAGCAGACCCCACCCGCCGGCAGATCGTCGGCCTGGTAATGACCCGGGAGCTAACCCTCAATGAGGTGGCTTCCCGTTTCAGCATCAGCCGGCCGGCAATTTCAAGACATATTAAAATTCTCACCGCATCAGGATTGATTTCGGTTCGGCGCGAGGGCCGCGAACGATATTGCCGGGCACATCCGGCAAGACTGGAGGAAGTGTCTGAATGGATTGAGCAACACCGACGGTTCTGGACTACAAAATTGAATTCACTGGGAGAATTTTTAAAAGATCCCGATCAATCATCAAACCAATAAGCATATGAACCAGCAAAGCGTTATTGTTGAAGCAGAATATCCTGTACCGGTTGAAAAAGTTTGGGAAGCCCTCACCAACCCCGATCAAATGAGACAATGGTATTTTGATCTCGAGGAATTTAAAGCCGAACCGGGTTTTGAATTCTCGTTCACCGGAGAAGGATCACAGGGTGATAAATATGTTCACATATGCAGGGTTACGGAGGTAATTCCCTATCAGAAACTGAGCTATACCTGGGCTTACGAAAACCTTCCCGGACAATCACATGTATTATTTGAATTGTTTGATCTCGGTGCCGCTACCCGTTTGAAACTTACTCACGAAGGCCTTGAAAGTTTCCCCCAAAATCATCCCGACTTCAGACGTGAAAGTTTTTCCGGCGGCTGGAATGAACTGATTCCCGTTCTGCTAAAAAAATATTTAACCGGTAATCCGACTGTATAAGGATAACTGTATCTTTCTTCCGCGAAATCATGTGTTAGCTATGCATCCGGTTGAACAGTTTATTGATCAGTTAACTAAGCAGGGTTTATGGGAAAAGCAACTGCACCTGAGCCGGAATGAATTTCTAACGGTGAAGGGAAACCGGGATACGAACATGTACTATGTTATCAGCGGCAGCCTGCGGGTATATGTTGATGATGGACTGGAAGAGCAGATCATCCGGCTGGCCTATCCACGGAATATAGTGGCTGCACTGGATTCCTTCCTTTCCGGTAATCCGACAGACTTCTATATACAGGCTATCAAGCATTGTGTGCTGAATGTAATCAGCAAAACTTCTTTCCTTCAATTTGTACAAAGCAGTGCCGAAAATATTCTGGTATACAACAGTATCTTACAGGAAGCTGTATTGCAATCTCTTGAACGGGAAAAAGATATCTTAACAGTATCTCCACGTGAACGCTACAACCGGGTATTGAAGAGAAGTCCGCAATTGTTCCAGGAAATACCCTTGAAATATATAGCCTCCTATCTGCGGATGAGTCCTGAAACGCTTTCAAGAATCAAAAAGTCTTGACATCCGTCAAGACTTTTCAGCGGTATTCTGATCAACTTTGTTGAAAATTATTTGTTATGAATGCGGGCTTATTGATCGATGATCTTGTACATCGTACACAGCAATCACTAAATGCGGCTATACAATTAGCTGAGCTTCCATTGAAAGTTTTAAATCAACGGCCTCAGCCGGGGGCATGGAATGCTCTGGAATGCATTGAGCATCTTAACCTCTATGGGGATTATTATCTTCCCGAAATTGAACGCCGTATTTCAGGCAGTCGTTTTCCTGCAGATGAAAACTTCCGGTCCGGTTTAATCGGAAATTATTTTGCAAAAATGATGCTCCCTTCCAAAGGTGCGAAAATGAAAACTTTTAAGGATAAGGATCCTATCGGAAAAGTTTTGGATAACTCGGTGCTCGACCGCTTCCTTCATCAGCAGAAACAATTGCTTGATTTGCTGGAAAAAGCGCGGAATGTAAGCCTTGGGAAAACCAAAACCGGTATCAGCATTTCTCCCTGGATAACCCTGAAACTCGGTGACACCTTCAGGGTGGTGATCTATCACAATCAGCGGCACATGGAGCAAGCCGGGAAGGCAGTGCAGCAGGCACTGGAATTAACGCCTTCTCCTGCCATGTAGCTCCTTATCCGCAATTACATTACGGCGTTCCCGCTTTTTTCACCAGCACAATTCGTGAATTGTCTGCTTTGTAAATCGCGCTGTAAAATTCAACCAGTTCATTATAAGATTCAGCAGGATATGTACCGTCGTGATGATCTATATTCCTGGTATACAGCAGCATATTATCCTTAACCACTATGGTGGAAGTGTAATGGCCGAAACGGGTCTTGATATCAGTTGGTTTGGGCAGCGTTTCGGGTTCATAACCTTCCGGAATCGTCAGGGATACCGAATCGGTATCACGATAAGCGTATCCAAGCCTGAAATGATGCTTACGCGCTGTGTCCTTTTCCATCTTGCGTCCGGTGGAGCGGGTAAATATATTTGGATTGATGAATAATCGTTTACCGGTAATGGTGGCATAATTGCTTACGGTAATATCAAGGTTTTCATGAATTTCGGGTATAGTTCCCGGCACCTGGGTATACGAAAAGTCATTTACATCGTAAGTGGCAAAATGAAATTGTGATACCAGCACTTCCTGTTGTTTTTCTTTCGACAGTGTATGGATCATATCCCAAAGCCGGTCTTGCTGAAGGCCGGTATACCTCGATTGCATCGACGTTGTTAAGGTTCCATTGGAATTCAGTGTCGCCTTTATGTTGCGCAACTGCAGATTCTGTTCTATTCCATAGGCTGGTGTGCGAATAAGTTTTCCTCCGTTTTCATCGATCAGCAACGCGGGTCGATTGTCGGTATGACTTCCAAGATAACCGGGTTCCAGAATCTGGCTGGTACATTCAAGCCATACAGTGTCCTTATCAACAGGCACACTGAGTATAACGTGATTGAATTGCTGGGCAGGAAAATCTTCGGTGATGTATTTTGCACCATCGCCCGCCTTAACCAGTGTATAGTAAGAAGGAATACCTGCTTCTTTCAGAAGGCTGAACATATAATTGGTTAACGCTTTACAGTCACCATAT
>JAEYRC010000059.1 GCA_023409675.1 Bacteroidota bacterium | reverse complement strand
GATCAATACTCTTTCCCGGATACAGCAGTTTATTCGCCACAAACTTCATGGTTTCGGGATTCGGGGTCATTTCGGTATAAATACTTATCACCGGACTACCAGTTTTTATCATAACGCACCTGTTTAGATGGCAAAAATACTAAAGATTGATGTTAAATACTTTTGAAATCGGGAAAAGCTAGTGGTTGCAGTCATCACTGTGCCCGTGGTCGTGTACGCGGCAGGCTTTGTGATTCATTAAATGCCCGCTGATGATGAAAAAAATAGCAGCAGGCAGAATATAATACTGGTATTCATGAAACGACTGTTTGGCCAGTAACAGCACGATCCCAATGCTGAAATAGATCATGGGCCTAAAACTATGGTGGTGTTTTTTATACCCGTGAAACAGGCTGACGGCTCCAATAAGAAAGGCCAGGAAAATCATTCCATACTCAAACGCTTCATTATCAATGATATTGATACCAAAAAGAGGTAATGACGTCAATAACAGCGGCATTAAGGCGCAATGAATGGCACAGGCCAGGGAAGCCCCTATTCCAATAAAATCCAGATTAAGTTTGAACCGCATAGCCGGCAAAATTACTCATTTTAACGACTAATATGCAACATTGTTGCAAATATTTTGGAGGCACGGGTTTTCGCCGGAAGTCGGCGTACCTTTGTGGCCTGAACCAATGAGATATGTCAAAGAAGTCGTTGTTTTTCCTTGTTTTTTTCGCGGTACTGGTAGTAGGATTCTACTTTTCCCTTAAAGCGTTTATTCCCGGTTATGGCGAACGGAATTTCAAGGTGCTCAACCAGGTGAAGCCCTTCAGTTTTATCAATCAGGATGGCGACACCATCACCCAGGCACAAACGCAGGGTAAGGTGTATGTGGCGGAATATTTCTTCACCACCTGTACGGGTATTTGTCCTATTATGAATACCAACCTGAAATCCGTTTATGAAGAATATAAGGATAACCAGGATTTCCTCATCCTGTCGCACACCTGCGACCCCGATCAGGATTCAACCGGCCGGCTGCGCTGGTATGCCGATTCAATGCAGGTCAATACCAACCGGTGGATCTTTCTTACCGGATCGAAAGACAGTCTATATCATGCTGCCCGGGTCAGCTACCTGCTCGATGACCCGGAGAATAATTCAGTCAGTATCGACGATCAATTCCTGCATACCCAGTTCTTCGCACTGGTTGACCGTAAAGGGCAGGTTCGCAAGAAAATATATGACGGACTGAAAAAGAAGGAACTGGAAGAACTGAAAAAGGATATCGCTATACTGCTGAATGAACCGCAGGCAAAGCGGTTTGTCAATGACCTGTACAATCCTTAATGCTAATGGACATGATTCCTGTTGAACCCTCCCTGAAAACAAGGGCAGATAAAATTTTAAAAGAAAATCGGCTGAGCCTGACCGGTAGCCGGCGCAGTGTGCTGCAACTTTTTCTGAGCAACCGGTCTGCTCTCGATCATGCGCAGATCGAAAAGGGCACTTCGGAGCAATTCGACCGGGTAACCATCTACCGTACCCTTCAATCCTTTTTGGAAAAAGGGATCATTCATTCCATTCCTACTAAAGATAACTCGACGCTCTATGCCCTTTGCCGGGAAGATTGCGGCCAGGGCCATCATCACGACAATCATGTGCATTTCCTATGCAGCCAGTGCGCCATCACTACCTGCCTCGATGAGGTGCTGATTCCGGAAGTGCGTCTGCCCCAGGGCTTCAAGCCACTGGATGCGCAGATGACGGTAACGGGGATCTGTAAACGCTGCCGGGAGCTTGCTTAAGTGGATCTCTGCATCTTTCCTTCGCACCTGATCTCATCATCATAATGTAGAATACTCCATTGTAAATATAATGATCCGGGTAATGAGCAGGCTCAGCGCGTGACAGCAGAAATCAGCATGCTCAATATATTCTGTGGATGCCGGTTCCATAAAAACCGGGAGGGTTAACGTTGATTCCAATTTAGGTATCCGCTGCAGCTCAGCTCCCGCCCATTAAGGCGGTATTTCCATTAGATACAGTACAGCTAAAAAGAAAGCCCCGATGTGGAAACACCGGGACTTTTGGTTAAGGCTCTGATTAGTAGCTATGTTAATGATGCGCAAAGCATCGGTATATCGAAATGTTCAACAAATATAGAATTCCCATTCTACTCCACACATACCACTTTAGGGGTATTTTTCCCGTTTTTTCCGAACGGCCTCCATTTCACCCTGCACAAAAACCATCAGCTCCCGGATATTTTCCGAAGAGAAATTGAACTCCAGGCCTGCAGCGGCATACAGCTCAGGAAGTGTTTTGGTACCCCCTAAACTTAAAGACCGCATGTAATTCGATAACGCTGCATCTTTATTCTCCTTAAATTGTTTCCATAGCCCGATTGCTCCGAGCTGGGCAATTCCATATTCGATATAGTAAAACGGAACTTCAAACAGGTGCAGTTGCCGCTGCCAGCCATATTGCCGGTATTTTTCCAATCCGGAATAATCCACAGCGCCGGAACTGAACTCATTCAGGATCCGCATCCATGCCTCGCTCCGTTCTTCTTCCGTATGACCAGGGTGTTCATATATCCAGTGTTGAAAACGGTCAATCGTAGCTATCCACGGAAATATGGTGATCACCCGTTCGAGCTGATGCTCCTTAGCCCGTTGCAATTCTTCCGGATCGGGATAAAAAACTTCCCAGTAATCCATACTGAACAGCTCCATGGCCATGCTGGCCACTTCGGCGATTTCCATGGGATATTCTTTAAATGCACTTAGTTCCAGGGGATGAGTGAGAAATGAATGTACAGCATGGCCGCCTTCATGCACCATGGTTGTAACATCACCGGCCTGTCCTGCCGCATTCATGAAAATAAAGGGTGCCCCGGTTTCGGCCAGGGGGCAATTGTACCCACCAGGAGCCTTGCCCTTGCGGCTGTCGAGATCCAGATGCTTCATGTCGTTCATTCGCCGCAGACAATCGGCGAAAAACGGGTTTATCGCCTCAAAACAGGCAATGGTTTTGTTCAGCAGTTCTTCACCGGTTTGAAATGGCCGGAGGGGCTCGATACCTTCCGGTTCCGCATCCAGATCCCAGGGCCGGAGCGTATCGAGTTGCAGCTTTTCTTTTTTACGGGAATAGATATCAGTCACCAGCGGTAATACATGTTCTTTCACTGACCGGTGAAACTGGAAACAGTCTTCCGGTGTATAATCAAAACGACCAAGCTCCCGGAATTTATAGTCGCGGTAATTTGAAAAGCCGGCATTTACAGCCATTTGCTGGCGCTTTTCTACCAGGGTGGTGAACAATTCGTTCAGCGCATCCTTATCCTGTAAGCGGCGTTCATTGATCTTGCGGTACACCGCTTCGCGCAGCGACCGGTCTGGCTGCTCGAGGAATTTCGCGGCCTGTTGCAGGGTATATTCCTGCCCGTTCACCTCTACCGTCATTTTACCGGAAATCACCCCAAACTGCTGTTGCTGAACACTCAGTTCAGCCTGAATGGGTATGTTTTCCTCGCGGAACAGGTCAATGCTCTTTTTTACGCTGCGCAGATAGGTGAAGTATTTTGCAGGATCCAGATCTTCCAGGTAAGGTGATTCTACCAGTTTACGGTTCAGCCGGTCGGCATAGGGCTGCATTTTCGGCTGAATTTCCATACAGAAATAGGTGAAAGCCTCTTCCAGCACTTTATTTTCGGTATCGCAGGTCATATGAATCTGCCGCCAGCTGGCATCCTCACTAACCACCGCTTCCAGCTCACTCATATCGGCGAGCCATTGCTCCAAGCTGGCTTTTGAATCAATTGTTCGTTCGTCGAGGTCTTTAAAAAAAGGTTCCAGGCTTTCCCAGGTGGTTACTGTAAAATTTTCAGGAAGAAACTTCCGGGGCAGTTTATGTATATCGGCAGTTGGTTGCATTACATCCGTTTAACTGTGGTGAATAAAAAACCGGTTTACAAAAAAGGCAATTTAACAACCTCTTTCTATAAACCGGGTTAATGAAAATTGAAATATTATTCCGCTGATTTCTTGCGGGTGGCCGCTTTTTTCGTGGTTTTTGACGTTTCACCTGAATCCGCGTCTTTGTCTGCAGCAGCCTTTGTTTTCGTTGCCGCTTTCTTTTTAGGTGCAGCTTTAGGCGTTTTTTCATCCGTTTCCGCTGCATCTTCCGCTTTACCGGAAGACCGGGTAGCCGCCTTTTTTGCAGGTTTCTCTTCCTCAACCGGGGCCTGCTCATCAGTGGATTCTTCGGATTCTTCTATGGCGCTGAGTTTCAGTTCAATATTATTGTTCTTCAGAATTTCGAACCACTTAACCATCTTTTTCAGGTCACTGGTGTATACCCGGCTGAAATCGAGGTCGCCATAAACGGTTTCGAAATACTTCTTAAGGGCTGCGCCATCTTTTGTATCAGGAAGTTTTTCTGCTGACTGCTCCATAGCCTGGAACACCTCAACAAGATTTACATTATCGCTCTGGGTAAACACTTCAATACTTTCGAGGTGTGAAAAATTATGAACCCTTGAGGACACAAATTTTGTCGATTTATCCTCCAGGGAGCGGATAATTCCTCCATCACTTTTACTGGTCAGTAATTCAAAAAGACCGGATAAGCCGGTTACCGCAATAATTTTTCCGTATTCCATATAATCTGTTTAAAAAAGGGAGTGCAATATAACTGATTTAAATAGCTGAACATGAAAATCGAATGAAAACTGCAAAAAGGGTGCCTTCTGTACAGCTTAATGCCCTTCCGAAAGTTTTTGTAGTTGCAGACGTCAAAGAATGTACAAATGCATATATGCGTAATTTATTAGTGCTTTTATTCCTTCTTTCAGGCGCTGTTGTCCAGGCCCAGGTTTTTCCGCTTAAAGGGCGTGTCATGGACGCCACTGATAAAACACCGGTCGCCGGTGCAACCGTTTCCCTGGTTCAGGCCCTTGATACTTCCTTACGCCGCGATGTAGTTTCTGATGTGCGGGGAAATTTTAGCTTCCCGGCGGTATCGGCGGGTCGTTATCGTATACACATCAGTTTTATTGGCCTGGAACGTATTGATACACTTATCATGGTGGGTGCCGCTGTTGATCTGGGTGAGTTGAATATGCAGAAAGCGGCGGATTTACTGGGGGAGGTGGTCTTCCAGGCGCAAACACCTACCGTACGGCAAAAGAATGATACCCTGGAATACGGCGCTAATGCTTATAAGGTTAACCCCGACGCGACCATAGAGGATATGGTAAAGAAGATGCCGGGCATCACTATTGAAAATGGAACAGTTAAGGCAGGCGGGGAAGATGTTCGCCGGGTTACCATCGATGGCCGGGAGTTTTTCGGAGAAGATGCAACAGCCGCATTACGGAACCTTCCCGCGGAAGTTGTTGACAAAATACAGGTTTTTGACCGCTTGAGCGATCAGGCCCAGTTTACCGGGTTCGATGATGGAAATACCACCAAGGCGATTAATGTTGTTACACGCGCTAATATGCGGAACGGTCAGTTTGGACGGGTTTATGCAGGTTATGGCACCGACGATCGTTATTCGGCCGGTGGAAACGTTACCCTGTTTAATGGCACCCGCCGGATTTCACTGGTAGGCTTATCCAACAACATCAACCAGCAGAATTTTGCCACCGAGGATTTGCTTGGCGTTACCAGCTCTCCCGGACGACGTGGTGGTGGTGGCGGTCGGATGGGCGGCCCGGGCGGCGGCGGCGGTAATTTCAGAGGCGGCGGCGGTCAGGGGAATTTCCTGGTTGGGCAGCAGGGGGGTATTTCTAAAACTAACTCTTTCGGGATCAACTATTCGGATAAATGGGGTCAGAAGGTGGATGTTTCCGGCAGCTATTTCTTCAACAACAACAGCAATACGAACAGCACGGATCTCACCCGGCAGATATTTTTATCCGGCGACTCCAGCCAATTTTACCGTGAAAACTCGCTGGCAACCGGCGACAATTCCAACCACCGGCTGAGTATGCGCATTGAATACAAGATCGATTCGAACAATACCCTGTTGTTTACGCCCAGAATCAGTATTCAGAAAAACAGTTCGTTTTCCACAGAGTCGGCCAACCTGAACTCGGGTATCGGCGATATGATCAGTGAAACGATCAATAACTTTCAGCAAAATTCAACAGGTATCGACCTGAATAACGGAATACTGTACCGGCACTCCTTTGCTAAACGGGGCCGTACCCTTTCGTTGAATCTTAATACCGGGTATAATAACCGCGAGGGCGAAAATATGCAGGATGCCATCAGTCGCTATTATAAAAGCGGAATCTATGATACCACTATGCAAAGAGCCGATCAGCTTTCAACCGGATACAATGTATCTGCAAATGTCGCCTACACAGAGCCGATAGGTAAAGGACAATTACAGTTCAACTACAATCCATCCTTTTCAGGAAATAATGCTGATCAGCGTACCATGCTCTTTGATAATGAGCTGGATAAATTCAGCATGCTCGATTCAGCCCAATCGAATGTATATGACAATACCTATAACACCCAAAGCGGAGGGGTAAGCTATCGCCTTGGCGACCGCGAAAGAATGTTTTCAGTGGGCCTTTCCTACCAGCATGCGCAACTGGCCGGCACTCAGGTTTTTCCGGATGCGCTTGATATCCGCAGAACCTTCAGTAACCTGTTGCCCAACCTGATGATCAGCAATAAAATTTCGCAACGCAGTCATGTGCGGATGTTCTACCGGGGATCAACAAACGCGCCATCGATCACCCAGTTGCAGGATGTGATCAACCGGAGCAATCCCCTGTTTTTGCGTACCGGTAACCCCGAACTCAACCAGTCTTATAATCACCGGGTGTCGGCGCGGTATTCCTATACCAACCCGGGGAAGAGTTCCAGCCTGTTTGCGAATATATTCTATACCAACACCAGCGACTATATTGGAACGGCCTCTTATATAGCCAGTGAAGACAGCGTTCTCAGCAACACCATTACCCTCAACAAGGGTTCGCAGATCAGTAAGCCGGTGAATATGGATGGATCCTGGAGCCTGCGCTCATTTGTTACCTATGGCATGCCGCTGAAGGTCATAAAAACCAACCTGAACCTGAACATGGGTTACAGCCTGACGCAAACGCCAGGGATCATTAACAATATTGAAAATCTTTCCCGCACACAAAATTATAATGTTGGCGCGGTGCTGGCCAGTAATGTCAGTGAGTATATTGATTTCACCGTATCCTATTCGGCCAACTTCAATAAAGTGCGCAATTCTATACAGCCCCAGCTCAACAATAATTATTTCAACCAGTCGGCCAGCGTTGAACTCAATTTATTATCCAAAAGCGGATGGTTATTTCAGAACAGCCTGAATAACCAGATGTATCGCGGACTGACCGATGATTTCAACCAGAACTTCTGGCTTTGGAATATGAGCGCTGGAAAGAAGTTCCTGAAAGATCAAAAAGGCGAACTGCGCCTGACGGTGTTCGACCTGTTGAAACAGAATCAAAGTATTGCGCGGGTAACCACGGAAACTTATATAGAAGATACGCAGACAAGAGTGCTGCAACAATATTTCATGCTCACCTTCAGCTACCGGCTGAGAAATTTCGGAGGCAGGTAACCGTAACAACCATAAAGAATTCCGGTTTTTTATGAATAATTGTTAAATTGGCTACAACCTTTGGGATTTGGATGAGCGGATACTATTAGAAGCACTAAAGCAGGGAGACGAGGCTGCCTTCAAAAAGATTGTAGAAGATTGTAAAGACATGGTTTATAATACCGCAATTGGTATCGTTCAAAAAGCGGAAGACGCGGAGGATGTAGCCCAGGAAGTATTTGTACAGGCTTTTCAATCGATACATTCTTTTAAGGGTGAATCGAAACTTTCTACCTGGTTATACCGCATTACGGTGACCAAGGCGCTTGACCATGAGCGAAAGAAAAAGCGGAAAAAGAGAACAGCGTTTATACGCAGTTTGTTCAATTCCAATGACGAGGAAGTGATTGAAGTGCCGGATTTTCATCATCCGGGAGTAATTCTTGATAATAAGGAAAAAGCGGCCGAACTGTTCAGCGCCATCCGAAAACTACCGACGAATCAGCGTATTGCGTTCACCCTCAGCAAGGTGGAAGGCTTAAGCTACCAGGAGATCAGTGAAGTGATGGAAACCAGTGTATCCTCTGTTGAATCATTATTACACCGGGCAAAGAATAAGTTAAAGGATTTGTTGAAAGATTATTATAAACGTCAATTGTAGCACAAGTTTTGAAGGTGTGTATCGTCAAATAAGGAAGAATTATGCAGCAAAAAACCACGATAGAAAACAAGGTGAATGAAGCGCTGGAAAGCCTGAATGGCATACGCAGGGCTTCTCCCGGTGATCACTTTTATACCCGGCTTGTCGGACGGCTTCAATATCCGGAAACCAGTCTTTGGGAAAAGATCACTGCTTTTATTGCCAGGCCGGCCGTGGCATTCAGCGTTTTCGCCGCTGTGCTGCTGTCTAATGGTTTTGCCATATTCAATAAATCATCCCATTCTTCCGCTGCTATGGCGGACCGGAATGAACGTACCATTACAGAGGAATACAACCAGGATTTTGTCGCATTCTATGATCCTGAAAATGTGGCCCCTTAATCAACTATGATCGCTAAAAACAAAATACTTCTAATTATCATTGGTTTTCTGCTGATAACCAATATCGGACTGCTCATCTTACTGCTGCGCAATAAACCCGCCGATAAACCGCCAACAG
>JAEYRC010000306.1 GCA_023409675.1 Bacteroidota bacterium | reverse complement strand
GGCCTATACCGCTTATGCTGTACCGCATCGCGTCATTGCCAACCTGTCGTATCGTTTCGAATACCTGAACCACCTGGCTACCACCATTTCACTGTTCTATGAAGGAGCTGCCCAGGGTAATTTCAGTTATGTTTATGGCGGAGACCTGAACAATGATGGTAATAACAATACCGACCTGATGTACATTCCTAAAGGTCCGTCAGATATCAATTTCATTGACCAGGCTGCTACTTCATCCCTGACTGCTTACACTGCAGCTCAGCAAAGCGAAGCGTTTTTCCGCTTTGTAGAGAACAGCAAATATCTGAGCAAAAACCAGGGGAATTATGCTGAACGTAATGGCGCTTTCCTGCCCTGGTATAACAGGCTTGATATGAAAATTCTCCAGGATATCTTTACCAATATCGGAGAAAGAAGGCATACACTGCAGGTGAGTGTTGATATCCTCAATGCCGCCAATTTGATCAATAAGAACTGGGGGCTGAGAAATCAGACCATCATCAATAACCCGTTAATTCCTGCCGGTGTGAATGCACAGGGTGAGCCACAATTCAGAATGGCCCAAATTGGCGGACAATTGCCAACAGAGCCTTTCCAGGTTACCCGTAACAACACCAGCACATGGGGTTTACAGGTTGGTTTACGGTATATCTTTTAAGCATACAAAAGTTATATAGGACTGATCAGGAGAGCGTAGTAAATCTGCGCTCTCCTTTTTTTTAGCTAAGTTTTGAAAACGTTGTGTAGCAGTCTTATTGTCGGTTCGCCCGGTGATAAGCGGGGCCGAATTAATGTTATCTACAATAATTTTCACCGGAACACCATCGGTTGCACTACCCCCTTGCTAATAAACTGTAGTCGGCACAATATTTTTATTTATTGAATAAAAACATATCATGAGCAACAAATCATCAAAATCACCTTCTGGAGAAGACAGGGAAAGCGGGAACCCCGATGTACGCAAGGAAGGAGTAACCCGGGGTGATATTTTAAAAAATACAGAACCTGCACAATCCGGCCCCTCACGAATGGGTGACCAGGAAAATTTGAAAAACCGGGGTGTACAGGAAGATCAGCCTGAAAATCCGGTTCGGGGAACAGGATCAACAGCAGAGGAGCAGGAATCCGGACCGACCGGAGAACCGGATGCTGAGGATTTAAATAAGTGAGAAAAATGGTAGTATAGCTTACTGCTATAGGGAAGTGTTGAACAACCGTTTCCAATCGTCTCGAAAGATTACATTATCATTTTTTATATAAACCTCGGAGAATGTATTCCACTCCGATGGGGTGACATCATCTATATCTCCACTCCGCAACAGGTATTAAAGCCAGAATACTATCAATTAAAATTTGAAGTAAATCCCGAAGAGCTGACTTCTATAGAAATGAAACAGTCGTATTGTACCAACTCCAGGAGTAATGTTATTAAGGATAATAGGAAGATTGTTTCCATCCCGAAGGGGTGACATCATATTAACTTCCACCCGGCTTAGGAATTCAGTCCGAATACCATGAAATAAGGCAGCAGCTAACCCCATAGCGTTGTCCTTATATAGAAATAAAAACAGTCGGAAATCTACAGCTCATTAGAATTGACCTCCTTATAAATAAGGCAATTTTTTTCCACCAAAAAGAGTGAATCCTTATTGATATTACAGCCACAATACAGATAATATCAGGCTGCTGTAAATTCCCGTAGATGACCTCATATTAAAGGATATAGTCAAGAATAAATACCGAAGGGATGACATCATCTTTATAGATCAGGAAAAACTAATTTGCATCCCGAAAGGGTGATATTCTTATTGATATTACAGCCACACTACAAATATCAGGCTGCTTTATATCCCATAGCAAACCTTATATTAAAAGATACAGTCAAGATTATACCCCAAAGGGATGACATCTTTATAGATGAAGGAAAATTATTTTCCACCCCGAAAGAATAATATCCGTATTGATATTACAACTACAATACTAATAATAACAGGCTGCTGTACATCTCATAGATGACCTTATATTAAATGATACAATCAAGAATAAACCACCCGAAGAAATGCATCTTTATTGATCTGGAATAATTATTTCCATCCCGAAAGAATTATATCCGTATAGATATTACAGCCACACTACAAATGATATCAGGCTGCTGTACATTCCGCAGATGACCTTATAAAGGTTACTGTCAAGAATATAATCCCGAATGGATGACAGCATTATAGATCAGGAATAATTATTTTCCATCCCATAAGAATGACAATATTTTCGCTTTAACCAGGATTGAAATCCCGTAGGATTACTATTACACTCAGCTTGTAGTAAAAGCTGAAGAGATAAATGTATACAGAAATAATATCATCCCAACATACTCCTACCCCGAATGCGTAACCGTAGTATAAATCAGGGGAAAATGTTTTCTACTCCAAAAGGGGTGAAATTACTTCCAGCCTATTTTCGGATACTCCTAATTGTAATTCACTTATAATTACCGGGTATCGGGTTTTTCGGGCATCAGTACCGCGGTAAAGCGGTTTTCGCCACCCAGTACAATCTTCGCCGCTTCCTGTACGTCTGCCGGAGTGAGTTTATCGACCTGTTGTTCATAGTTGATAAACCGTTTTGGATCTCCACCCTGAAGTTTATATTCCAGGATTTGCGAAAGCCAGGTATTATTTTCCCGGATACCGGTCTTGTACTGTTCTTTCCATTGCTGCTTCACTTTATTCAGATAGGATTCTTCCGGGCCCTGGCGCACCAGCAGATCGAATTCGTGTTGAACAGCCCTGAGTAATGTATCCACTTTTTCAGGTCCGCAGGGAAG
Organism: Bacteroidota bacterium; assembly: GCA_023409675.1. Lineage (GTDB taxonomy): Bacteria > Bacteroidota > Bacteroidia > Chitinophagales > Chitinophagaceae > Flavitalea. Next base: position 4,566 of record JAEYRC010000306.1, on the reverse strand, counting down.
CTGCAAAACAAAACTGTAGGTGGAGCGGGGAATTTTTTCCAGACCGGCAAAAGTACCGCCACCATATATTCCCTGAACCTTCTCCCTGAGTTCTTCGATGATCCGTATATTCAAAATTTCACTCATCGCCTGGATTTTGAGATCGAGGTCTTCTGAATAAGCAACTTCACCGCTGTAAAAACCCAGGATCAGGCTTTTCTGTTCTGCACCGCGGTTTACCACCAACTTTTTCTCCCCTGGCAGCGGTTTGACATTATTATCCGTATAGGTAAACTGCTTTTGATCAGCGGGCAGGCTGCCCAGGTATTTTTCAATCAACGGAATTAATTCCTGCGCTTCGAAACTGCCGACAAAAACAAAGTTCATCCCATAAGCATTTCCAAAACGTGCCCGGTAAATTTCCAGCGCACGATCCAGATCAATTTTATCAAAAAAACTGCTGTGCGGAACCGTTACCGGAGCCAGCGGATTATGCTGATAATACACTTTATACAATGTGTCTACAAAGGCTGCCTGTGGATTAGAACTGATATTGGCAAACTGGCTTTTGTTTTTCTGGATAAAGGAATTGAAAAGGGCCGTGTCTTTGCGCGGACTGGTGAAATACAGGTGTGTCAGTTGCAACAATGTTTCGAGGTCTTTCTTTCCGGAGGTGCCGCGAACTCCTTCCGATACAGCGGAGAAAACAGGACTTACCGACGCCGATTTACCCGCCAGCGCTTTGCGCAGATCGACCGGTGAGAAATCGCCCACTCCCATGGTGCTTACCACCTGAACGGCATATTCCGCATTGAATTTATCTTTTATACCATAATGATTTTTTCCCCCGGGGCGGGTGGCGCCCATTACGATCTGGTCATTTTTAAAATCCGTGGGCTTAAGGGTCACAGTTACGCCATTACTTAATACCAGTTCGGTTGTTCCAAGCAGCTCATCTTTTGAACTGCGGACAACTTTTCCCGCTATGGGCGCTTCGGGGAGTAATTCCGCAGATACAACCTTTTCTTCATATGGCTTTATGTCCCCGGCTTCCGCTTTAGCGATCGTATTGATCAGTTTATCCGCATCCGGCAGCGAGGCCGAACCCTTTTCCGGTCCCATAACATACACAAAGCGGTTAGCATCAGCGGCATATTTTCCGGCAATGGCGTTAACCTCTTCAAGCGTAATTCCAGGCAGCATCTTTTTAACCAGCTCAAACTCGGTGGCAATGCCTGGAACCGGTTCCTGGTCGAGAAAATGACGGATATATTCTTCGGTTAATTCGCTGGATTCTGTTTTATCGCGATTATTATATGCACGCTCATAATTGTTCATGGAAGACTTTTTCACCCGTTCGAGTTCGGAAGCCGTAAATCCGTAACGGGCTACTCGTGCCATTTCAGTGGCCAGGGCCACGAGCGCTTTTTCAGGATCTCCTGTACCAACAGCGGCATTCAGGGAGAAAAATTCATAGCCACGGGTAATCCCGGTATAATCGGCAAATCCACCTAAAAACGGTGCATTTTCCTGCTGGCTCAGTTCCTGTAATCGCTGATTGAACATTGAACTGAATAAATTTTCCACCAGGTCATTGCGGTAATCCGTTTCATTGGTGGCAGGCGTAACCTTTTCAGCGGGATAGTTTATCGCTACAGAATAGCCCGTAGCTTCCGCATCTGTTACCAGCAGGGCTTCGGTTGTCGAATACGGATGCAAGGGCTCGATTTTCCGTTCACGTGCCTTTTTCGGATTTTTTAATTTTGAAAAATGCTTTTTAATCAGGGCTTCAGCCTCTGCCTTTTTGATATCACCAACCACGATCACCGCCATCAGGTCGGGACGGTACCAGTCTTTATAGTAACGCCGTATCGCATCAGGATTAAACGTTTTGATAATGCTGTCGCGGCCAATTGGCAGGCGTTCAGCATATTTTGATCCTTCAAATAATTTTGGATAAATTTTCCGGAACATGCGGTCATTGGCACCTTTACCGGCCCGGCTTTCCTCGAGAATGATCGCCCGTTCTCCTTCAATATCATCGGTATTATAGGTTACATTATGTGCCCAGTCTTCCAGGATCTGAAAACCAATATCGAGGTTTTTCCGGTCTTTCAGGGGTATAGGTAATATATAAACCGTTTCATTGAAACTGGTATAAGCATTCAGGTCATTGCCGAACCCTACACCAATATCCTGCAGGTAGGAGATGATTTCATTCTTCTTGAAATTTGTTGTACCGTTAAAGGCCATATGTTCGGCCATATGGGCCAAGCCCTGCTGATCATCATCTTCATTGATCGATCCCGCATTCAGCACCAGGCGGAGTTCAACCTTATCTTTCGGTAATGCATTTTCACGAATATAATAGGTGAGCCCGTTTTGTAATTTGCCTATAGTTAAACCGGGATCTACGGGTAGTTGTTGAGCCTGAAGGGGGCAGATCAACACAAGCAGGACAGGGAAAATCAGCAAGAAAAGCACAGAAATCCTACGCATAGTGGACATTTTAGGTATTTCAAATATAAGCATCAGGGGTACATTATTCATAAATGGGGGTTAATTTCCGGAAGAATAAATATAGGTGGAATCTTGAACGGATAAATGGGGAAAAACACCTGCTGCACTGGTATTTTCCGGGTTATTAATTTCCAAATTTCAATATGCATTCAATGTTTTTTCACAAATTCCCCTAAGTGAATACCCTCCATTTTTTGCGGCAGGAGTGGCCATACAGCGCACTTTCCTCCGAAAACATTAACTTTGCGCGAATTAATTTAATGCCTCAGGCATTTTCTAAAACATTATACTTTATGGCAGATATTTTCGAGAGGCTGCTCAGAAACCAGGGACCTTTGGGTCAGCATCGTGAGCGGGCGCATGGCTATTTCGCATTTCCAAAACTTGAAGGTGATATCGGAAGCCGGATGAAATTCAGGGGCAGGGAAAAGATTGTCTGGAGCCTGAATAATTACCTGGGTCTGGCAAATCATCCTGAAGTGCGCAAAGCCGATGCGGATGCATCAGCGCAGTTTGGACTGGCCACGCCAATGGGTGCCCGCATGATGAGTGGTAATACCAACTATCATGAGCAACTCGAAAAAGAACTGGCCGAATTTGTACAAAAAGAAGATGCTATTCTGCTGAATTTTGGATATCAGGGCATGTCGAGTACGATTGACGTTCTGTGCGGTCGCCATGATGTTATTGTATACGACGCTGAAAGTCATGCCTGTATCATCGATGGCCTGAGAATGCATGCAGGTCACCGCTATGTTTTCAAACACAATGACGTTGCCGATCTGGAGAAACAACTGCAACGGGCAACAGCGCTGATTGATAAGCAAAAATCGGGTGGCATTCTCGTAATTACCGAAGGTGTATTCGGCATGGCGGGCGATCAGGGTAAACTGAAGGAAATTGCCGCGTTGAAAGATAGTTATTCGTTCCGTTTACTGGTTGATGATGCACATGGATTCGGAACATTGGGCGCCACCGGAGCAGGTGCAGGAGAAGCCCAGGGCGTACAGGATAAAATCGACCTGTATTTTTCAACCTTCGCTAAATCCATGGCCTCTATTGGCGCTTTCCTGGCCGGCGATAAGAATATCATCGATTATATCCGCTACAACATCCGCTCGCAAATTTTTGCCAAAAGCTTACCCCTGCCGCTTGTAATTGGTAACCTGAAACGGCTTGAATTGCTGCGCACTCAACCTGAGCTGCGTGAAAAACTATGGGCGAATGTGAATATGCTGCAGGAAGGACTTAAAGCCCGTGGTTTTGACATTGGAAAGACCGACTCGCCGGTTACACCAATCTATATGACCGGTGGCGTAGAAGAAGCTACAGCGATGGTGATGGACTTACGCGAAAATCATCATATTTTCTGCAGTATTGTGGTTTACCCGGTAATTCCACGCGGACATATCATTTACCGCATCATACCTACAGCGGTTCACACTGCCGAAGATATTGAGCTGACATTGAAAGCCTTTGATGAAACTAAAAAGAAGCTCGACGAAGGCGCTTACAAATCTGAGGCTATCCCGGATATGGCTGATGTCGCTTCCTGATAATTTGTTACTTTGTTATAAATACCTCCCCCTGCGGAGGTATTTTTTTTACCAATAATGACCAAAAAATAGCCTCCCTGTCGGGAGGCTGATACTAATCAAATACCATTAACCATTAAACCTTATCCTATGAAAGTTCAAAGATAGCAAGTTAGGGTTGAAACATTGGTTCACTTTATTGTATTTTAATCCAAAAAATCCGATAAAATTGATCTGATTCAAGTTAGCAATACTGCACCGCTCTAGTCCGGAATGAATTCACCATTAAGCACTTATACGTGTATAAGCGTTTTCCTATAGGCGATTTACCAGCTTGAATTGAAGGTTTTATGGAAAGTGGGGAAATCTATCTTCTTCCAGTGTCCTTCGCCAAAGTATTTCAGTATCGGTTCCAGTTCCCGGGGTTTGAGGTATCCGGGAATAGCCTGAGGAGCTTCTCCCGCCGCGGGTATGATAACCAGGGTTGGATAGCTTAACCTGGGGCCGGCCATAAAAAGGGCAAATTCATGCG
>JAEYRC010000241.1 GCA_023409675.1 Bacteroidota bacterium | reverse complement strand
GGAATGGAGGATTCTTCCGTTGGCTGGCAGCCAATGATCTGAACATCAGGATTTTGTTCTTTCAGAAATCGTGAGCTGCCCATAATCGTTCCGGTGGTCCCCATGGAACTTAAAATATGGGTGACCTTCCCCTCGGTGTCGCGCCAGATCTCCGGGCCGGTGCTTTTATAATGCGCTTCGTAATTATCCGGATTGGCAAACTGGTTCAGCAGGTAATGCGCGCCCTCAGCACCTTTTTTTTCTGCATAATCGCGGCAATCCTCCATTGTATCGAGCAAAATGACATTGGCGCCAAAGGCTTCCATGGTCAGCACGCGTTCCCTTGTAGAGGTGGAAGGCATAACCAGGTCGATGTCGAGGTTAAAGAGTTTAGCCATCAACGCCATGGCTATTCCCGTATTACCACTGGTAGCTTCAATAAGCCTTGTGCCCGGCCGGATATCACCGCGTTCCAGGGCGCTGCGGATCATATTCAGAGCCGGTCGGTCCTTTACACTTCCGCCCGGGTTGTTTCCTTCCAGTTTAGCATAGATCGTAACACCGGGATTCGGATTGAGCCGACGCAGTTCCACCATAGGCGTATTGCCTACCGTGTCGAGTACTGTTTTCATGGAATTGAATTTAAATATTTCCCTTCAATGATAGAGATAACGGGTTGATGTGTTACCAGAGAACCCGGCGCCACGGATTCGGTTACCCACACGTTGCCACCGATAACACTGTGATGGCCGATTACGGTGTCACCTCCCAGGATGGTGGCATTGGAATAAATGACCACATTATCCTGCACTGTCGGATGCCGTTTGATGTTGGCCATATTCTTCTGAACACTTAAAGCACCCAGGGTTACGCCCTGGTATAGTTTAACATGTTTGCCAATGATGGCCGTTTCGCCGATTACAATTCCGGTTCCATGATCAATACAAAAATATTCACCAATGGCGGCTCCGGGGTGAATATCAATACCGGTTCTGGAATGTGCCTGCTCTGTTAAGATCCTTGGAATCAGGGGCACCTTCAGGCGGTGCAGGGCATGGGCGACCCGGTAAAACGACAACGCGTAAAAGCCGGGGTACGCGCGGATAACTTCAAAAGCCGACTGTGCGGCCGGGTCTCCCTCCACTATGGCCTGGATATCTTTATTGAGGGTATTGAAAATTTCGGGAACAGTATTAAAAAACTGCCGGGTGATGGCGGCTTTATCGCAGCCCGCGCACACTGTTGTTGTGATGAGAATATGATGCAATTCATCCTCTAATTCTTTAAATCCCGTTGCCACGGCCTCGGGTGAACGAAGTACGCAGGTTGACAGTTCAGGATATAGAACGCAGATCAGCCGTTCGGCCCAGGCGGTGATGTCGCGGTTCGATAGCACCGCTTCGCATTGCTGCTGCCTGTTGAACAGGTTTTTATAAAAATCCGATATGGAAGGATTCAATGAATCGTGTTTTAGTAAAATTACGGATTTGAAAGTTTAGGCTATGTTAACAGGCACGAAGGATGGTACGGTGGCTAAAGTTTGAGGGAAGCATCCTGTGTGCGTAGGAATGTATCTGATACGGTAAAGAAGCTGATCTGCTTAAGCCGAAAACATCATTTTATTAACCTGATCAATCTCATCCTGGTTGATGGTATGGCCCATATTGGAATAGATTTTTTCGGTAACATCCGCATTCATGTTTCTAAGGATATTACTGCTGGCATACACCCGTTCAACCGGAATATGCGGGTCAGGATTGGAAGAGCCGATAAATACCGGAGTAGAATTGAAGTCGCCGCTATAGTTTTCCGGATTGATCTTATCACCGATCAGGCCTCCTGTAAATGCGGCTACACCGCCATAGCAGTTAGCGTTCCGCGTTACGAATTCCAATGTGAGGCAGGCGCCCTGCGAAAACCCCGCGAAATAAATGTGTTTGTCCGGAACACCCTGCTGGTGCAAATCGGCAACCAGATCGTTCAGCAAGCCCAGCGCTGAGCTAAGCCAGGGCTCATTTTGTGCTGGCGGCGCCATAAAGGAATATGGATACCAGGTATTATTGGTAGCCTGGGGGGCTAGAAGGGCAAAGCCGGCCACATTCAGGTGTGCTGAAAGGGTAAGGATATCTTCCGCACTGCCACCGCGGCCATGCAGAAGGATCAGTACGTGTGTTTCAGGAGTTATGGGTTTGCCTTTTTGGATGATATTTTTTTGGTGCATGAGTTATATTTTAATCAGCCGGTTCCCGCAGATGTGCGCAGATTTTAGAGCCGATAACGCAGATTTTTAAATCACTATTCTTTTACAAATGTTTTGGTGCTTCTAACGGTGTCAATTGGGCGAACAAGTTGTTCAATGGTTTCGCGGCGGGGTTCGAGAAATGGGGGTAAGGATAATTTCTCTCCGAGGGTTTCATAGGGTTCATCACCCATAAAGCCGGGTCCGTCGGTAGCAAATTCAAATAAGATCTGCGGTGCTACCCGTGCGTAGAGAGATTGAAAAAAGAAACGGTCAACAAAGCCGGAATTGGGCAGTCTGAGTTGGTTCAGCCAGTCGATCCATTTATTCAGTTCGTTAGAGTCGGCCCCACGAAAGGCCGCGTGATGCACAGTACCAAAGCCCTGCCTGGCTTCCGGCAGGCTGGTATTTTCTTCCACAATAACAGAAGCGCCATTGCCGCCTTCACCGGTTTCAAATAAATGAAAGGAACCCTCCTGGGCGGTTTCGGTAAATTTCAATGCCGTAACCAGCATGGCTTTCAGGGCAGCGAAATTGGATATCCGAACAAATACCGGTCCCAGCCCCGTAATAGCATACTTAAGGGGAACCGGACCCTGTTGCCAGGGAATACCCGAAGCTACCCCCGTATTGTGCTCGTCAGAGATCAGTTGGTATTGCTGCTCATCAAAATCCGAAAAAGAAAGCGTTTGCTTACCGAACTGTTCCACGATACCGCCATGCGCTACCTGCAGCCGGTTGAAGCGTTGCAGCCAGTAGCCCAATGCCTCGTCACTGGGTACCCGAAAAGAGGTTTTAGCGATTTCATTTGTACCATGAATACCTTTTTGAATCCCGGGGAAGTCGAAGAAGGTCATATCGGTTCCGGCATTGCCTTTGTCATCGGCAAAGAACAGATGATAGGTTTGAATATCATCCTGGTTCACGGTTTTTTTCACCAGGCGCATACCCAGCACCGTGGTAAAAAAGTCATAGATCTTTTCCGCGCTGCTGGTTATGGCGGTGACGTGATGTACGCCGGTTAAGCTGTTCATACAGGTTGGTCCTTTTGGTTAAGGTAATGAAATTATAATTGGCTGCTATCCGGTAGTTCTACATCGCGGTATAGCCGCCATCTACAGAAATAACCGCTCCGGTTACATAGGATGCATCATCGGAGGCAAGCCACAGATGAGCTTTGGCAACCTCATTCGCATCGGCGAACCGGCCCAGCATGCTCAACTGTTTCGCGTAAGCTTCTGGGTCGAAACCAAATTGTTCCAAAGCGCCGCGCAGCATAGGTGTATCGATGGCGCCGGGTGCTACGGTGTTGACCCGGATCTTATGCGGGGAATAGTCCATAGCCGCGCTTTTCGTCAGTCCGATCACCGCGTGTTTAGCGGCAATATATGCCGGTGTGCCGGGTTGAGGTCGGATACCGCTGACGGATGAGGTATTGATGATCGAACCGCCGCCGCCCTGGACCATCATCTGCTTCAGCTCATATTTAAGGCTCAGCGCTACGCCTTTAAGGTCAACCGCCATCAGGCGTTCCCAGTAGGCTTCATCGAAATCGGCAAGCGGTTTATCATCGGGGGTGATAGCCGCGTTGTTCAGGGCAATATCGAGCCGGCCGTAGGTATCCACTGTAAATTTCACCATCTGTTCAACATCGGCAGCTTTCGAAACATCGGTCTTAACAAAAGAAGCTTCGCCACCTGCGGCACGGATCTTCTCAACCTGGGCAAGGCCCTTTTCTTCATTATAGTCGGCAATCACCACTTTGGCCCCTTCGTTCGCAAAAAGTTCTGCAGTGGCAGCGCCCATTCCCATGGCTCCGCCGGTGATGATGGCTACTTTATTTTGTAATCGTTTCATGATGTATAGTTTAAATGGTAAATAATGTTGTGTAGTGTAAAGGTACGATGAGTAGCAGTGCTTATCCCTTACGTTGGAGCAAGAAATAGTGTTGATTTTGATCAATGGATTTTAAGGATTAGGTAAAATACATTTCCCGCAGATAGCGCAGATTTTGAGCAGATTTTCGCGGATTTAACACCCATTTAAAAATACATTTCCCGCGGATGACGCAGATTTTGGCAGATTTTCGCAGATGTAGTGTGTTCATGCCCGTTATTGGAGTAAATTTTTGGAAACCTTTCCTAAAAAAGAAAAAGCCCCGGAAGAACCCCCAAGGCAGATTTTAAATCAAGTTGTGTGTGAAGTTTAATGCCCCCTTTGGTACTTCTAAAAGTAGCCCAACAAAAGGCAGAAAGACACAGATCGATCGTTGTTGCATCAATAGCTAATACATTTCCTTTTAATGAGACCTCTAGATCATCATCATGTACATATAGCTGTTTTGCTTCTTTGATGAGCAACATAGCCAGGTCTTCATAAATTTGAAAAGATCGATGCTCGTTTGCCCGAGTAATGGTACTTACAGCGACAATGTTACCTATGCCTAAATGATACATCTTATTAGCATTCGCTTTCAAACATAATAGCGTATCGCTAATACTTTCTCGATGGGTCAATTGACCAAAAGCCATACATAAATACTGTTTCCAACAACTAAAATTCTTTACCTTATAATCACCAGAGTGCCTGTTTACAATGGTTTGAAACTGCTTATGGGAAATCAACCCAATAAGTTGGGAAAAGATATATTTGCCTTGATTCATAATTATTGAAAATCAACAATTTATGAAAATTTTGATTTTCTAAAATTCAAATCGTTTCCAAGCACAGAACTAAGCAAACTCAATATTGACAATACTTTCAAAGAACTAAAATTTTCGACAACGCAACGCTAGTGAAATGAAATATTTATGAAAGATGAAAAATTTAGATAAAATAAGGGAATCTAAATTGCTGGAAAAAATGTTTAAAATATTGTATATTAACTCTTAATGCTTTTGCGTTAATAATGCGGCAAATTATCTTCTGGTATGCAAAATCAATTTAAACACCATTGCGGTGTTTCAAAAATAAAGTCATTCAGGGAAAATACATTCGGATTTCATTCGCTGCTGCGGGAGAATTTTCCCATTGATATAAGATGCTCAGCAGAAAATTTCAACTATTCATGAAATCAATTGCTTTTTTTGACCTTGAACTTAATTCCAAAAACAACATTTGTGATATTGGTTGTGTAAAATCAGATAACTCCGCTTTTCATGATGGATCAGTTCATAGATTTTTAGATTTTATACGAGATACTAATTTTTTATGTGGGCATAATGTTTATCAGCATGATTTAAAACACCTGCATAAGCATATTGGAAATGCATCTTTGGGATCGTCAAATACGATCGATACGCTTTATTGGTCTCCCTTACTTTTTCCATCCAGGCCATATCACCACCTTTTAAAAGATGATAAACTTCAGAATGATGAATTAAACAATCCACTTAATGATTCATATAAAGCCAGGGATCTGTTTTATGATGAAATAGCTGCCTTTCAAAGGTTAGATGAGCCCCTAAAAAAGATATACTATAACTTATTATATCCTTATAAGGAGTTCTTAGCTTTTTTTGATTACCTGAGCTATTCATTTCAATGTTCAGAATCAGAATTAGAGCAGTTAATTTACAGCTATTTTGATGGCCTTATTTGTAGCCATACTAATTTACACGTTCAAATTGTTGATGCTCCTGTTTCTCTTGCCTATACACTGGCATTAATTAAATCTTCCGATAGGTATTCTATAACTCCGCCATGGGTGCTTCATCATTTTCCCGATGTATCGCGGGTAATGTTTCTGCTTAGAGGTAAGCCGTGTATTACTGGTTGCATATATTGTGCGGCAGCCTTAAACCCCTTTACTGCATTGAAGCGGTATTTTGGCTTTTCTGAATTCCGCACGTACGGTGGCGAACCCTTGCAGGAGAAAGCTGTAAAGGCAGCAATTGAAAATAAATCGCTCTTAGCTGTATTTCCAACGGGTGGAGGGAAGTCGATTACTTTTCAGATACCTGCATTGATGGCAGGCGAGAATACGAAATCGCTAACGGTAATTATCTCGCCACTTCAATCACTGATGAAAGATCAGGTGGATAATCTGGAAAAAAAGGGGATAACAGATGCTGTTACCATAAATGGCTTATTAGATCCGATTGAACGAAGCCAGGCCATTGAACGGGTTGCAGAGGGCAGAGCCAGTATTTTATATATTTCACCGGAATCTTTACGTTCTGTCACAATAGAAAAATTGCTGCTCGGAAGGAAAATCACACGTTTTGTTATCGATGAAGCCCACTGTTTTTCTTCTTGGGGACAAGACTTTCGGGTAGATTATTTATATATTGGTGACTTTATAAAATCGCTTCAAACAAAGAAAGGTCTTGAAGATAAAATTCCGGTATCCTGTTTTACTGCTACAGCTAAGCCCAAAGTTATTGAAGATATCTGCCTGTATTTCAAAGAAAAACTAGATATCGACTTAGAAATATTTAGCGCCAACTCATCTCGCACTAATCTTCAATACAAAGTTATTAATCAGGAAAGTGATGACAATAAATATGCAGAAGTTCGGCGACTACTGGAAGGCCGGCAATGTCCTAAGATCATATATGTTTCCCGAACAAAAAAAGCGATAAAGCTGGCGGAAAGCCTGACTGCCGATGGTTTTAATGCCAAACCATATCATGGTAAAATGCCTAAGGAAGAAAAGACAGCAAATCAAAATGCGTTTATTGAGGGCAGTGTTGACATAATGGTGGCGACATCGGCTTTTGGAATGGGAGTAGATAAAAGCAATGTCGGGATGGTAATCCATTATGATATTTCGGATTCTTTGGAGAATTATGTTCAGGAGGCAGGGCGTGCTGGAAGGGACGAGAACATCACCGCTGATTGTTTTGTTTTATTTAATGAACAGGACCTTCACAAGCATTTTGTTCTGCTCAATCAAACAAGGCTGGATATTAAAGAAATTAATCAAATCTGGAAGGCGGTTAAAGACTTAACAAGAACAAGAGCCAGGATTTCAAATTCAGCCCTTGAAATTGCCCGTAAAGCAGGTTGGGATGATGGCGTCACTGAAATAGAAACAAGGGTTACCACCGCTATAGCGGCTCTGGAGGATGCGGGTTATTTGAAGCGGGGCCAGAACATGCCAAAAGTTTTTGCCAATAGTATACTTTCAAAAACGGCTCAGGAAGCCATAGAAAAAATAAATGCATCTGAAAAGTTTTCCGAAAAGCAAAAGGGGAAAGCAATTAGAATAATAAAAAAACTCTTCTCCAGCAAAAGCAAACGATTGTCAACAGAGGAAATTGCCGAATCACGGATAGATTACCTGTCGGATCACCTGGGAATTGTAAAATATGAAGTTATTCAGATAATTCAGCTTTTACGAGATGAGAAGATTTTAGCCGATGCAAAAGATTTAACAGCCTTTGTAAAGAAAGGTGAAGGCAGTAATCGCTCTCTGGCTATGCTGGAAAAGTTCAGGGAGTTGGAGGAATTTTTTCTTTCCAACTTAGAGGAAGCGGAAGCAGCGTATAACTTAAAAGAATTAAATCAAAAGGCTTCTGAAGCAGGGTGCAAAGATGTAAGTCCTAATAAAGTCAGAACGATTATTAACTTTTGGAGTATTAAAAACTGGATTAACCAACGAAAACATGAATATTCCCGCAATTATATTCAAATAGCTCCTTCTATCCCAAAAGATGAGTTAAAGGAAAAAATGGTAAAACGCCATCTTTTAGCAAGATCCATTGTTGAATACCTGTATCAAAAGGCTACAGGCATAACTACAGAAAGTGATGCTGAAGATATACTGATAGAGTTTTCCATTCAGGAGCTGAAAACTGCCATTGAAAATAGCACAGGTTTATTTTCTATTAAAGCGAATAATGAAGATATAGAGGACAGCCTCTTTTACTTATCACGGATCGAAGCTATAAAAATTGAAGGCGGCTTTCTGGTGGTTTATAATCAGTTAACAATTAACCGTATTGAAAAGAATAACAGGATAATCTATAAAGAATCCGATTATGAAAAGTTAAGAACGCATTATCAGAATAAAGTACAGCAAATACATATTGTAGGAGAGTATGCAAAAAAGATGGTAGAGAATTATAAGGAAGCTTTACAATTTGTAGATGATTACTTCCGGCTAAACTATACCATTTTTCTAAATAAATATTTCCCCGGAAGCAGACAGGATGATATTAAACGAACCCTGACACCTGCAAAGTTTCAAGAATTATTTGGAGCGTTGTCTCCTGCCCAATTAGAAATTATAAAAGATTCGACCCATCAGCATATAGTGGTAGCTGCGGGGCCCGGTAGCGGTAAAACAAGAGTGCTGGTACATAAACTTGCATCTTTGCTATTAACTGAGGATGTTAAGCATGAGCAACTCCTGATGCTCACCTTTTCAAGATCAGCAGCCACAGAATTTAAAAAACGTTTACTAAAACTTATTCAAAATGCTGCCAACTTCATTGAGATTAAGACTTTTCATTCTTATTGTTTTGATTTGATCGGCAGAGTGGGTGACCTGGATCAGTCCGACTCCGTTTTAAAAACCGCTATTGGTAAAATCAGAAATGGTGACATCGAATCTAATAGAATTACCAAAGCGGTATTAGTAGTTGATGAAGCGCAGGATATGGATGAATGGGAATTTAATCTGGTACAAACACTTATGGAGTTTAATGAAGATATGAGGGTAATATTGGTGGGCGATGATGATCAGAATATTTATGAATTCAGAGGTTCTGATTCAAAATACATGCAGAAATTGATTTCTGTTAAAAACGCGAAAAAGTATGAATTGGTTGACAACTACCGGAGTAAAGAGAATATTATTTCTTTAGCTAATCAATGGGCAACAAAACTCCCAAATCGATTAAAAGATTTGCCGATCGTGGCTATAGATAAAACAAATGGAAAAATTGACATTGTTGAATACCGTTCCAAAGAACTTATAGCACCTGTTGTTGAAGCCATAATGCGAACTGACTTATCTGGCTCTACATGCGTATTGACAAGAACCAATGATGAAGCAGTAAAAATTACGGGTTTACTTATTAAGAATGGATATTCTGCAAAGTTGATTCAGTCTAATGATGGGTTCAACCTTAATAATCTCAATGAACTTCGATGCTTTACGGAGCTTATCAATGCTCAAACAGATTCTCCCATAATAGGTCAGGAGGAGTGGGATGGGGCTAAGCGGGATTTAGCGCAAACATTTCAGAATAGCAATAAACTGGATGGATGCCTTTGTATTATTAAAGATTTTGAGTCTGCCAATCCGGCTAAAAAATATAAAAGTGATTGGAAAGCATTTTTGACTGAATCACACTATGAAGACTTTATCAGGATTAACCGGGAGACAATTTATGTATCAACCATTCATAAAGCCAAGGGTAAGGAATTTGACAATGTTTTTTTAATGTTGGATAAGCTTGAGGTTTCAAACGAAGAATGTAAACGGCAGCTGTATGTCGCAATTACAAGAGCGAAATCAACATTAAGTATACATTATAATGGGGATTATTTACAAGGGTTGATTACGAATAATCTTAGCTACAAAGTTGATTTGAGCCACTATAAATCGGTGAATACTATTTCTTGCCTGTTAACACTTAAGGATGTGAGGCTCGGCTATTTTAGATTTGTGCAACACAGAGTAAATGATCTTTTAAGTGGGGATCAATTATCAATTTCTCCTGAAGGATTATCATCTGAAAAAGGATCAGTACTAAAATTTTCAAATAACTTTATAACCGAAATTGAGAAGCTGCAAACCAAAGGCTATTACTTACAATTTGCCAAAGTTAATTTTATAGTTTATTGGTACAATATCAAAGAAAATATAGAAGTTAAGTGTATACTTCCCGAATTGCTTTTTAATAAGAGGATGGATTGACCAGGACCATTTATCTGAAATTTTTTAGGATGCTACTATCATTTTCTTCCAAAATCAGCAGGATTTTCACCCCATGCTTTGGTTTCCCATTTTAAGATGGGATTTTCAAATTCATTTTCCTTCAGCCATTTAACGGCTCTGTCCAACAGTTCAAACAGCTTTTTGTTCTTTTCAGAGGGTATCAGCTTCGACCTGTGGGTTTTGTTCCTAACCCAGCCTATTGCATTGCGGCTGTCTGAATAAATCGGAATTTTGCTATTACTTTTTTTAAGGTGAGCCAGAGCGTGAACGATGGCCAGAAACTCTCCAACATTATTTGTACCCTCTTCAAAGGGTCCCTGATGAAAAATTTTTGTGCCATTTTTTGTATCAACACCCTGGTATTCCATTAGTAAGGTTTCCGTATTCCACGCGGCATCTACTGCAATGCTAGGATATACTGGTTCACCAATCGCCGCTATTTGTTCTTCCGATAGTTCACTTTTAAATTTGGTTTCCTGCCCCCAGTGCCTTTCGAAGCCATCAGCAAAAGCTTTATTAGCGGTTTCTAAAGAGTTAAACGCTTTATATTTAGCGCCGGGAAAACCATGAATGGCCAATTTACATTTGTTCCAATCGTTAAAAACGCCTATTTCTCTCCCCTTCCACACAACGTATATTTTTTTTGCCATTGACATGATTGATTTATTTATATCAATTTTTTAGCTGAAAGGTACCTGATTGCTAAACGAAGCATATTAGCTGGTGGGCTAATCATTTCCTGTTAAAAATCTTCTTTCGGTGCTTCAAACCCCAATCTTTTAGTGCATAGATGATCGGCGTCAGCGTTTCAGTATGGGATGTTGTTTTATAGGTAATCTTTACCGGGTAGGCTTCCGTGATGATTCGTTTGATCAGGTTATGCTGCTCAAGTTCTTTTAATTCTTTTGCCAGCACCTTTGGACTAATACCGGGAATACTTTCCTGGATATCCGTAAAGCGCTCATTACCCACACCTACAGATATAAGGATGGGCAATCTCCACTTTCCGCTGATGACGTCAAGCGTATCCCGCACCGGCTTAACGGTGTCTAAACAGGAACAATAGGTTTTCTTGGAGGCCATATGCTTTTTTATAACACTTTCTTTTGGGAAAGTACTATACAAAGGAAAGTAAATGTTTGTACATTTGCAAACATTATAGCATTCCAGAAGGTAAGGGTAGCGCCATTAATTCTTTTTATATAAATGATACATCCAGTTATGGATAAACAAAATATAGAATATTCCATTTTAGAACTTGCCATTGTTTCGCAGGGACAATCTATTCAACAAACTTTGCATAATGCACTGGCATTGGCACGCGAAGCCGAAGCCAATAAGTATAAACGCATCTGGTTTGCTGAACATCATAATTCAGAAAATATTGGCAGCAGTGCCACTTCTATTCTCATAGGATATGTTGCGGAAAACACCCGTACCATCCGGGTTGGTTCGGGCGGTATCATGTTGCCCAATCACTCGCCCCTGATTATTGCCGAACAGTTTGGAACGCTGGCGCACCTGTATCCCAATCGTATTGATCTGGGTCTGGGGCGGGCGCCGGGTACGGATCAGCCTACAGCTCAGGCGATACGGTCAGATTTTTTTAAGGCTGCACACCAGTTTCCGGAGGAGGTGACTAAAATTCAGCAGTATTTCTCACCAGAAAATAAACATGCCTCCGTAAGGGCCACCATTGCTGAAGGCACATCGGTACCATTATATATACTAGGGTCAAGTACAGACAGCGCTCACCTGGCAGCTAAGAAAGGTTTGCCTTATGCTTTTGCCAGTCATTTCGCTACAACCTATTTGCACCAGGCTTTAAAGATTTATAAGGAGGAATTTCAAGCTTCTGAATTTTTGAGTAAGCCTTATACCA
>JAEYRC010000169.1 GCA_023409675.1 Bacteroidota bacterium | reverse complement strand
CTCCTGATCAGTGCTTAATGCGGCTAGTATGTTTTCTTTAGTCATAGTATCCGTTATGGCCGCAAAATTAGCCAAATACAACGGGTTTTCAGCGGAAAAATAAGGCTGTTGGATTATGTGTTAAAATTTTTTAAATGACCTGATCCTTTACATAAAAAAACGTAGGTTTGAAGCCCATGAAACGATTTTTACGCCTGGTTTTTATACTGGTTGTTTCCTTTCCTGTAGCCGCTTCCGCACAATTTGAAAAGCTCAAAGATTCGGTGGTTCAGTTATATGGTGTAGTGATGACAGCCGACAGTTTGGTGGGCATTCCTTCCGTCAGCATTTCCGTTCGCGGCCAGAACCGGGGAACCTTTTCCAATGATCATGGCGTATTTTCCATCGTAGTGATGAAAGGTGATGAGATCGAATTCACCTCTGTAGGGTATAAGCCCAAACTCACCAGGATACCTACTGACATAGAAGGCAATCAATACAGCCTGATACAACTTATGGTTACCGATACCATGTATCTTCCTGCAACCATTATCCGGCCCCGACCAGCAAGGGCCCAGTTTGAACGGGATTTCGTTAACACTGAAATTCCTGCCGATGATTACGAGATCGCGCGCCAGAATACGGAAGAATCAAAACGACGGATCCTGGCCCAGTCCCTCCCCACAGATGGCCGGGAAGCGGCAAATATGAACCTGCGGGGAGTGGCTAACCGTTCTTATTATGCCGGTCAGGCTCCGCCCCAGAATATATTCAATCCCTTTGCATGGAATGAATTTATCAAAAGCTGGAAACGCGGTGATTATAAACGCCGGCGCTAACCGATTTTGCAGGGTATACCTCTTCCGGCTCCAATCCCGAATTTGCACGTCTTATTCATATAGAAGTCAAAAGGTCTGTTCATTCGATAATTCCTTCGTCAATATCCTGAGTAACTGAATTAAGAAAAGTTATAGCAATTCAGGGAAAAATTCCGGTATTGCTGAAAAGCGAAAGGCTGATATCTTTTAAGTAAATTGCCTGCGGTGATTCTGCTTCGTCTGTATTTATTATGCTCCCATAAATTCATGAATTAATGATTAAAAATATTGCTGTTATAGGCGCCGGTACGATGGGTAATGGTATTGCTCATGTCTTTGCGCAAAAGGGGTTTTCAGTAACACTGATTGATGTACAGGAAGCCCAGCTTGAAAAAGCCCGGCAAAATATTGATAAGAACTTCTCCCGCCAGGTAAGCAAAGGCCTTGTTTCTGAAGAAGAGAAGGATCAGGCGCTGAAAAGTATAACTTATTCCACTTCGCTTCAAGAAGGAGTACGTGAAGCGGGGCTGGTAATTGAGGCAGCTTCGGAAAATCTGGATATTAAATTGAATATTTTCAGGGAGCTCGACGAATTCAGTGCACCCAATACCATCCTGGCCAGCAATACTTCTTCTATTTCCATCACGAAAATTGCCGGCGCTACCAAACGTCCAGACCGCGTCATTGGCATGCACTTTATGAACCCGGTTCCGGTGATGAAACTGGTGGAAATCATTAACGGGTATGCAACTTCCGCGAAAACCACTGAGACCATCATCGACCTTTCCATTCATATCGGAAAAACACCCTGCGTGGTTAAAGATTATCCCGGTTTTATTGCAAACCGGATACTGATGCCGATGATCAATGAAGCGATTTTCAGCCTCTATCAGGGTATTGCCGGGGTGGAAGAAATCGACACCATTATGAAACTTGGAATGGCACATCCGATGGGACCGCTGCAACTAGCCGATTTTATCGGTCTGGATGTATGTCACGCGATACTGACCGTACTTTATGATGGTTTCAAAGAAGCCAAATACGCACCCTGTCCGTTGCTAACCAATATGGTCAATGCAGGGCGACTGGGCGTTAAAAGTGGTGAAGGATTTTATCAGTATACGCCCGGCACCAAAGAAGCTGTCGTTAGTCCGCAGTTCAGTCATTCCTGATCTCAATGTACTCATGCGCGCTGAACCGGTACAGGGCTTCCTGCACCTTGGCTTTGGCGATCCGAACCTTCATGGTGCAGAACATGCTTATCGATTTTTGCTCAATGATCAGTTCCATCTGACGCACTAATATCATCACTTCATTGAGGTGAGGATAAGCGAAATTTAAGGTATAGGTTTCCTCTATTGGTTGCTGAACCACCGGCGTTACCTGAAGCGCCAGGGCAGCTGCTGTTTTATATGCGTTGATAAGTCCGGGTACACCCAGGAGGCTGCCCCCAAAATACCGGACAACAATTACCAGCACATTGGTCAGCCCCTTGCTGTCGATCTGCCCCAAGATCGGCTTTCCCGCTGTACCGGAGGGTTCACCGGCATCACTGGAGCGGAACACCAGTTTATCATGCCCGATGCGGTACGCGAAACAATGGTGAGACGCTTTGGGATGTTCCTTTTTGATCTGATCGAGGTATTGTTTGAATTCACCTACAGCATTTATCGGGAAGGCATAGGCGATAAACCGGCTTCCCCTGTCGCGGAACTCGGCGGTTGAAGGCCGGGTGATGGTTGAATAGAAATCCTGCTCCATTATGATTGTTTCTAACCGAAGGCGATAAGGGCTATTGCACCGATGGAAAGGATTATCCCGATCCAGTTTATCAACATCAGCTTTTCTTTGAAAAGTATCCAGGCCACAATAGTACTGAATAATACAATGCCCATATTGTTTACCGGAATGATCACTGAACTATCGGCAGGAAATAGTTTTAAAACATGCAGTAAAAACCAGATGGAAAAATAATTCGGAATTCCGATGGCAATACCGGCCAGCAGCGCCCGCCATGAGAAACGCATAGCGCCGAATGCCAGGCGTATCAACAGAATAATCAGTCCGATGGCTGCCGCGGCCGCAAAGGTGGTTACCAGGTAAGCATCCTGATCGTCAGGCGAAAGAAAAGCCTGCTCTACATATTTGATAAGGGTATCCAGTAAACCGCTTCCAGCGAATAATATAAGTGGAATTAATACCCGCGAAACCGGGGAAACCTCATTTTTGCTGTTCTGCTGATTGCCGGCTGGGTAACAGGTAAGTATAACCGCAATAACCGCGGTGAGGATACCGGCATACTTCAACCACCCTGCCGTTTCATTATAAATATAGATTGAAAATGTAAAGGGTATAACCAGCGATAGTTTATTGGCAACTGAGGTCACCGCTACCCCAATCTTCCGGGCGCTGAATGAAATTATATTGAAGAGCAGGATAAACATGCTGCCCATCAGCAACGCATAACCGAACCAGGGCAGTACCATCGTTGCTCTGGTAACCGGGAAAGTCCCCAGCATTACCGAACCGGTGACCACACAGGTAATGTAATTGAATACGATAGCCTGGAAACTGTTGATATTGTATTTCCCCAAAACCTTAAACGCCAGGGTTAAATAGGAAGTGAGTACAATACAGGCGGCGAGGTAGAACAATGGACAGGAGGTTTAGCTTTTTGTATAATAAGTGATCCGATCATTATCCAGGAATTCCTGCGCACGATAGGCTGCAGCATGCACAACGGGCGCGTTCAGGCCACCTTCAACAGTTAACTGCTGGTTTTCTATTATCCGGATTTCATCAAAATAACCTGAATCAATAAACTGTTGCAATAGATTTTGACCTCCTTCCACCAGCACGGATAAAATATTCAGTTGATAGAGCCGGTCCAGCATTTCCTTAAGGTCGCTGGTTTCAGCCCGAACAAAATGCAGGTTATCCCGTTTTTCATCCCGGATGGAATTGATAATGATTGTAGGAATCTGCTGGTCGAAAATGTTCAATGGACCCGAAAGACTAAGCTGTGGATCGGCAACGATCCGAATAGGATTGGCGCCATACCATAACCGGTTATTCAAAACCGGATTATCCATGCTTACCGTTTTTCTGCCAACCATAACAGCGGCTTCTTCTGCACGCCACCGGTGGACCAGCCGGTTGCTCAGCCCGTTACTGATCAATAACCGGTCTGTACCTGAACCCGCTATCTTTCCATCTGAACTCTGCGCCCACTTCAAAACAATATAGGGCCGCCGCTGCTGATGGAAACAATAAAAGCGTTTGTTCAGCTTCCGGCAATCCTCCTCCAAAACAGCGCTGATCACTTCTACCCCACTGGCTTTCAGCCGGGCAATGCCCCGTCCCTGAACTGCAGGATTGGGATCGACCGAACCCACCACCACCTGTTTTATACCCTGCTCCAGGATCAGGTCGCAACAGGGTGGGGTTTTACCAAAGTGACTGCAGGGTTCAAGGGTAACGAATAAGGTTGATTCAGCAATAAGGTGTTGATTCTTTGGCTGTACTGATCGTAAGCAATTCACTTCAGCATGACCTTCTCCAAATTGTTCATGAAAGCCTTCACCGATAATGCGATCGTTGTGCACCAATACAGCGCCTACCATAGGGTTTGGGGCAACCCATCCGCTACCCTGGCCAGCCAGTTCCAGCGCCCGAAGCATATATTGATCCATCCTGTTCATGCGGGCATCAAAAGTATGAAAGGAAAATCAATTAAGTTTGCAGGGTGACGATCCAGGAAGCCAGATATCACCTGCTGCATCAGTTGAAAAAGATCTATGACAGCCGTGAAGCCGGTAACATTACCGACTGGGTGCTGGAAAATATTACCGGCCGTACCAGAATGGAACGGTTGATCCATAAGGATCTGATCATGGATACAGAACAACAGTCACGGCTTGATTCCATTACACATGACCTGCTGTCGTACAAACCCATACAGTACATCTTGAATGAATGCTGGTTCTTCAAACGCCGGTTTTATGTGAATGAAGCCGTACTGATACCCCGGCCGGAAACTGAAGAATTGGTGGAATGGATCATAGATGATTACCGTAAGCATAACCCGGCTACTTTGCCCCAATTACTTGATATCGGTACCGGATCAGGGAATATTGCTATAACACTCAGCCTGGAACTGCAGCTACACATCACCGCTATAGACCATAGTGTGGCAGCCTTGGAAGTGGCGAAAAAGAATGCCGCTGCGCTCGGGGGAAAGGTGAATTTTGTACAATGCGATTTTACAGATCCCGGCAACTGGCCGTCGTTGCCCGCGCCAGATATTATTGTCAGCAATCCTCCTTATATCCCCTTACAGGAACAGGAACAGATGGCCGGTAATGTGTTGAAGTTTGAACCGCACAGCGCTCTATTTGTTCCTGATGACGATCCGTTGTTATTCTACCGGCTGATTGCCGAATTCGCGGCAGCATACCTGCGCCCCGGCGGAAAAATTTATGTGGAGATCAGTGAGTACAGGGGTGAATCGACAGAATCCTTATTCCGCCACTATGGTTATGAAACCGAATTGAAGAAAGATATGCAGGGAAGACACCGACTGATCAAAGCCTGGAAAAAAGTCGGAGAAAATTTACAGGCTCCCGAATTACTCGGCTGCTGAATTATTGAACACCGGATTTATCTACCATTAGCACTGTTCGTGCGCCCAGTTCCCGCGCCACCCGCATCACCGCTACCACTTCATCAATCTGTACTGTTTTATCGGCATTAATAGCGATGGTGGCATTGGCCGAATCCTTGGCGATGAGCGGTTGAAGCGTTAGTTTCAATTCCTCCGCGCTTATGGTTTTGCCATTAATGATAAAATGATTGGTGGCATCAATATTCACCACAACGTTCTGCTTGGTTTTTGTATCTCCGACAGCTTTGGGGTTCGACATCTTGATCACATTCGGATTGGCCAGCGTGGCGGCAATCAAAAAGAACATCAGCAGGATAAACAGGATATCATTCAGCGGTCCTGTAACCACTTCCGCCCGGCCTCGTAATGTTCTGCGAATATTCATAATAGCTGTTTCAAAAAAGTTAGCGGGTAGGTTCCTGTAATATGTCAACAAACTCGGCGCTCGCCGCTTCCATTCTGTTTGCGGTTTTATCGATCTGGGTATTGAGATAATTGTGGGCGATGTAAGCCAGCAACCCTATGATAAGCCCTACGGCTGATGAAATCAGCTTGGTATAAATACCATCCGCCATCGATTGGATTGTAAACTCACCGGTGGAGGCGAGGCGGAAAAACAACTGAAACATTCCGATGATCGTACCCAGAAATCCAAACATAGGAGCAATACCGGCAATCAGCGACAGAATGCTCAGGTTCTTTTCCATTTTATACATTTCCAGTTTACCCACATTTTCCATGCTTTTTTCAATCGCGTCGATAGGTTTTCCGATACGCTGAATACCCTTATCGATGATTCTCGCTACGGGGTTATTGGTGTTCTTCGCCATACTGCGGGCTGCGGATACATTTCCGGTTACAATATTATCGCGGATTATATTCATGAAGTTTTCATCGATCTTGGAAGCCTTCCGGATATAAAACAAGCGCTCAAAGAAAATATAAACGGCAATAACCAGCAATAACGCCAGGGGAATCATCAGAATTCCTCCTTTCGACAGCAGGTCAATTAAACTGATCTCGGTAGGAGGAGTAGCAGCGGTTGCTGCCTGAAGCGCCTGATTCGCCGTGTCAATCTGAAGAAAAAACCAATTCATTAAGGAAAACATTTTATGGGTGTAAATGTAATCAAATGTGTGCCTAAAACGATTTCCCGTTCTTTTTATTTCTTAAAAGATTGGTAAAGTAAGAACACCGAAGCTTAAGGCTGATGAATCCATGCGGGCAATTCAACGCTGCAGAAATGCTAAGCGGTTTCGATTTTTCCAACAACCTGCTTTTCCAAAATTGCAGCAATTATTTTCCCTGCATGTTCCCTGGAGTTTTCAATAAACCAGACATGGGTATTCAAACCACCACAAACCACACCGGCAAGAAAAATTCCCGGAACATTGGTTTCCATCGTATCAGGATTATACTCCGGTGTTCGGCAATTCAGCTCATCAATATAAACACCTGCATTTTGCAACAGCGCAAAATCAGGCTGGTACCCCGTCATCGCAATAACATAATCGTTCGCGATGGTTACCATACCATCCGGTGTGCGGATATCCACTTCCCCGCTACGAATCGCAGCAAGGGTTGAATTAAAATAGGCTTTTATTGAACCTTCTTTAATCCGGTTCTCAATATCAGGCTTTACCCAGTATTTAACCCGTTCACCTATCCCGGATCCGCGCGACACCATCGTTACGGTTGCCCCTTTCCGGTAGGTTTCAAGCGCCGCGTCCACCGCTGAATTGTTGGCGCCCACCACCACCACCCGCTGCATGGCGTAAAAGTGCGGATCACGGTAATAATGCGTTACCTTTTCCATGTCCTCCCCGGGTATATTCATCCGCACGGGAATATCATAGAAGCCGGTGGCAATGATGATATAGCTGCAATGATAGCGACGCTCAGTAGTCTCCACAACGAAGCCTTCCTTTTGGCGGCTGATACCGGTAACCTGTTGCTGGAGCTGAATATTAAGCGCATTGGAAACCGCCACCCGCCGGTAATATTCCAGCGCTTCGGGCCGGGTGGGTTTGATGTTATTGGAAACAAACGGAATTCCTCCAATCTCCAGTTTTTCGGAGGTGGAGAAAAAGGTCATGTTGAGCGGATAGTTGTATAGTGAATTCACCAGGCAGCCCTTTTCCAGCACACAGTAATCAATGCCGTGCTTTTTGGCTTCCAGCGCGCAACTGATTCCGATCGGACCACCCCCTATAATAATCAATCCGGTGTGTAAAACATTCATAATGCAAAGATACGCCGATGCAGCCGCTGTCGCTTAGCTGTTTTCGGCCCATATCATCGACAGGTGTACAATTACCTGTACGCTGCGCTGCATATCCTGAACACTGACATATTCATGCCGACCGTGAAAGGCCATTTCCCCGGTAAATATATTCGGACAGGGTAATCCCATGAAAGAAAGCCGGCTGCCATCTGTTCCCCCACGGGCGCTGCGGGATATAACGGTAATGCCTGAACGCTCTATTGCATTCCGCGCATATAACGACACTTTCGGATGCTGGTCAAGGACCTCCTTCATATTCCGGTACTGCTCTTTATGTTCAAAATCCACTTTCGTACCGGGAAAACGTCCGGCAGCTTCCAGAGCTTTTTCCTGTAAGAAACTTTCATATTCCATCAGTTTAGCGGTATCAAAGTCACGGATGATAAATTCTACGGAAACTTTTTCCGCCGCGCCATATATTCTCACCGGATGAACAAATCCTTCACGCAATTCAGTGGTTTCGGGTGAAAATGAACGTTTGGGCAGACTTTCAATAAAACAGCTGCTCACTTTTATAGCGTTAACCAATATTCCCGCAGCATATCCCGGATGAGCGCTAACGCCGCTGAAATGCACGGTGAAGGCATCCGCGGAAAAGGTTTCATCTTCAAAAGAACCCAGTTCGCCGCCGTCAAGCGTGTAGGCATACTGCGCGCCCAGCTTTTCCAGATCAACATGATCTACTCCCCTGCCGATTTCCTCATCGGGAGTGAACAAAATCTTTATCGTTCCATGCTTGTGTTCGGGATGCTGTAAAAAATAATGCACCATATCCATGATAACAGCAATGCCTGCCTTATCATCAGCCCCCAGCAATGTTGTTCCCGATGCAGTAATGATATCATCGCCTTTCTTTGATTCAAGATAAGGATGCTCACGGATGGTGATCACCTGGGCAGGATCATCAGGCAATACAATGGGATTTCCATCATAATTACGGTGTAACAAAGGTTTAACATTCGTTCCGCTGCAATCCGGTGAAGTATCCATATGCGCGCAAAAACATATTACCGGAACATCAGCCGTAGTGTTGGCGGGCAAAGTCGCATATACATAACCGTGATGATCGAGTCCCGCATCGCTTATTCCCATAGCCTGCAATTCTTCAACCAGTATTCTGCCAAGATCCTTCTGCTTTTCGGTTGACGGGAATGTTGTTGAAAACGGATCACTCTGTGTATCCACCTGCACATAACGCAGAAAACGCTCTTCAACAGTAAAGGGGTAATTTGTGAACATGTAGGTGTATTTTTGAGCAAGTTAAAACATTGACAGGATTGAAATACAGTGATTCTCCCGTTTTAAGAAAGGGATGGCAACGATGCCTGATTTTTTTACTGCTGTATATCGTGCTGCAGCAGCCGCTCATTTACTTCCTTCCGGAATTATTCCATGAAACCCTGAATGCATCAAAACTGCTGATGTTCAGTGCGGCATTACTGCTTAGCGCCCTGCTTGCTGTCGTTTTAGCCCGAAGCTTCATCGACAGAAAATCGTTCATAAGCCTGGGCATATACCGGACCGGCTGGAAGAAGGATGGATTAAGCGGCTTACTGCTCGCGGTTTTTCTGTTGTGCACCGGTGCACTTGTTCTGTATGCCAATAAGAATATATTCTGGACGGATATCCAGATGCCTGGTGGACTGTTAAGCACTGTTTTCGCACTGCTGCTGGTTGCCTTTTCAGAAGAACTGGTATTCAGGGGCTATCTGCTGCAAAACCTGATGCAGTCTTTCAACAAATGGATCGCACTGGCGATCAGCGCAGGACTATTTATGGTATTTCACCTCAATAACCCCGGCATGAATGTCATCAGCGTGCTGAATTTGTTTTTAGGGGGTATGCTTATGGGACTGAATTACATCTATACACGCAATCTTGCCTTTGCCTTCCTCTTTCATTTTGGATGGAATATTTTCCAGGGACCTGTTCTCGGCTTCGCGGTAAGCGGAACAACGCTACCCACATTGCTCACCATGCAAACAAAAGGCAACCCGCTTTTAACCGGCGCCGGGTTTGGGTTTGAAGGAAGCCTGATCTGTACGCTGGTATGCCTTATAGCTATACTGCTGTTTGGAGCATATTATGAATATGTATTCAATCCGAAATCACATCACAGTATTCAATCGGATAACAAAAATGTCAGTTTCCGCTAACCATTTGCTCTTCACCCGGATACAATACCTGGCGCTGAGGGATGGCCAGCATGCCGAAAACATTGGGTAAAATATAAGGAACCGATTCTAAGGAATTAAAGGATGCATCAAAAAAGGACCAGGACACTCCGTCATTTGGCGATACACCAACGATATAGGTTTTGATCTGCATACGCTTCATGCCCACATAAGTATCCCGGGTCTTTTCAATAACACACTGCCACTCGTCGTAGTCATTCAGGAGCTGAATCAGCTTTACCGATTCAGGATTTTCCAGCAACGTATCGCCATAATATTGTCGTGCACGCTGAATATGCGCGTTAAAACCTTTTGTTCCGCCATAATATTTAACCACTCCCGGATAACTCAGCCTGTTGTAGGCATTCCAGTCGGAAATTTTGAAAGCGTTTACGAATTGATTGGCGGTGCTTAGAGCAGACTGCTCAACAGCCGGAGAATGTTGCTGGGCAACTGATGTTGATGCCATAATTAACAGGCAGCAAATCATTGCCGGAAGGGCAGCGATTTTCATAGGTTGGATGTTTGCTCAAATATAAAATGAAAAATCCCGGCATGCAAGTGCCGGGATATTATGTTCAGCGGATTTTTAGAATTCCGCCCAAATGTACTACAGGGAAATGCCTAGGCTCAGGGCATAATGATCGATGAGCCCGGGGTGATATTGACCAGTTCCAGGTCGAATATCAGGTCCTGCCCGGCCAGGGGATGATTGGCATCGAGAATGATCACATCTGCTTCAATACCCTTTACCACCACAGGAATAACCTGCCCGGATCCATTGGTCATGTTCAGTTGCATACCCACTTCTGGTTTCAGGTCATCCGGAAAGTTTGATTTAGGAAATTCCACCACCATATTATCATCTTTAGGACCATAGGCATCTTCTACAGGAATCTGAATGGTTTTTTTCTCCCCAACTTCCATACCGGTAACCCCGTCATCAAAACCCTTGATCACCTGGCCACTGCCAACCTTGAATTCCAGGGGCTCTCTGCCATCTGAACTATCGAATGTTGTACCATCTGTTAGTTTACCATGATAATGCACCTGCACTGTATCGCCGGATTTTACTTGTTGCATGTTGACTATTTTTATGCGTTTCGAAAATATACTGTTGTTTTCTGTAAATAACCAGTCTCTATACCAACTGCCGGCAGAAGTTGCCGTGAATGATAGGAAGCCTGAATTCGGGATTGGGGTCGGGCGACAAAGTAAAAGCAATAATAATCATTGACCAATAAAAGTTTTTAAGGAAATTGAGCCCGAATAATACTCCAGCCACATGAAAAAAATTGCATTCCTGTTAACATTTACGGTTGCCACCCTGGTTGCTTACGCCGGATCAGTTTCCGTTTTACTGAATGAAGACAACAAAATTGTGCCAGCAGCAGAACGGCTCAACGAATATTTACCCCTGCTGAAAGGGAAATCCGTCGCGATTTTCGCAAACCATACCAGTACCATCGGAAACCGGCACCTGGTGGATGTTTTACGCGACAATAAGGTAAATATCCGCAAGATATTCGCGCCCGAACATGGTTTCAGGGGAAAAGCCGACGCGGGTGAAAAGATCGGAAATTCCATTGATGAAGAAACCGGTATTGAAGTCATCTCCTTATACGGCAAGAAACGTCAGCCGTCAAAGGAAGATCTGAATGATGTGGATGTGATGATCTTCGATATTCAGGATGTAGGGGTTCGGTTTTATACCTATATCTCCTCCCTGGAAGAATATATGGTATCGGCACTGGCGAATAATAAAACCCTTATCATTCTTGACAGACCCAACCCGAATGGTTTTTATATTGATGGTCCGGTGTTGGACCGGAAGTTTACGTCGTTTGTGGGCATGCAGCCTGTTCCCGTGGTATATGGCATGACCATTGGCGAATACGCGCTGATGATCCTTGGTGAAAAATGGATTGACAAATCGGTGCACAACCGGCTGAAATCCAATCCCGCCGATATGAAAATTCATATCATTCCCTGCGCTGGCTATACCCATGAAAGC
>JAEYRC010000148.1 GCA_023409675.1 Bacteroidota bacterium | reverse complement strand
TCTATGCAGCGCGCTGATTTTATCTCCGCTTCAGGAACCCTAAATGGTAAAGCTGTTCCCGAGCGAAATATTGTTGCTTTTTCAGGACAGGATGAAATAAGCGTCTCCAATGCCACCAAAGATTTTGAAACGAAGTATATAACGGCAAAGGACACCCTGTATTTTTCCGTGCAGCGTTTAATTGCCGCGAAAAAAAATTATGTGGTGTTTGTGGATACGGCTCACGCCAGGATGTTTAACAGCCTGAAACGTTTCATGCGTACCGCCGAACCTTTTACGCAAACCGTATTGTTTGTATTATCTCCTGAGCAGGGAAATGAGTTCCTTCTGAATTATAAGCAGAAGGTGAAACTCCTGAAACTTAAGAACGTAGTAGGGATCATACCCGGAGAATCCAGGAAAGACGAGTATGTCATCTTTTCCGGGCACTACGACCACCTGGGGATTGGTAAACCCAATAATGAGCAGGATTCCATCTTCAATGGAGCCAATGATGATGCTTCCGGCATTACGGCAGTAATCACCCTTGGTAAGCATTTCAAACAAAAAGGAGGCAACGCGCGCACACTCATTTTTGCGGCCTTCACTGCTGAGGAATCAGGCGGATTTGGGTCAAAACATTTCTCGCAGCAGTATGATCCGGCAAAGGTGATGGCAATGTTTAATATTGAAATGATCGGAACAGAAAGTAAATGGGGAACCAACTCGGCCTATATTACCGGTTTTGAAAAATCCGATATGGGGGTGATCCTGGGAAAAAATCTGGCAGGCAGCAAGTTTACATTCCATCCCGATCCATACCCTGCGCAGAACCTTTTTTACCGGTCTGATAATGCCACGCTGGCGCGACTGGGCGTACCGGCTCATACCATCTCCACATCAAAAATGGATTCTGAAAAATATTATCATACACAGGATGATGAAGTGGAAACGCTTGACATGGTGAATATGACGGAGATCATCAAAGCGATTGCCCTTAGTTCGGCATCTATTATCAGCGGTACTGACAGTCCGACACGGGTAGACACTTCAACACTCCGCTAAAGACCGATACCCCGCCTGGAAGAGAACTTCCTGCAGGGTACCAACTCCATAGGTTTACCGGTTCAATGGTTTATAGCATTAAGATTCCGGCGCCATGACAGCAGTTTCGATTACCACCTCGGAATAGCCGTTTCGGCGCCGGATATTTTTATTCAACCGCTCAGATGAATTTATCTTTTACAGTTGCTGATGCAGTGTAAATGTAACCTATGAACGGCGGAGCAGGATAGCGGGAAATACTGAAAATCTATCCGTGGAAATACGGATATTGAGAAAACTTTCGGGGTTCATCCGGATGTTTTCTTTTCCTATTCCTCAGTGGGTAGAGTATGATCAACAAACTATTGAAAGCGACTATTAAAGCGTTGATTGAGAAGTCCTGATTGGCAGAAAAGTCTAAATAAAGGGAAGTAGATTGTAATTTAAAATCTTGTTTTGAAGCTACAGGGCGTTCTGCCTGTAGATAGATTACGTGACTCCCAGGTGATGCCGTGCAAAATCAAGCAGTGCTATAGTATTGGAAGTATTCGTTTTCCGAAGCAGGTTGGTACGATGCGTTTCAACGGTGCGTTCACTGATGAATAGTTCAGCGGCGATGGCTTTACTGGTACGCGCCTGTGCTAATAACTGCAACACCTGTTTTTCGCGCTCCGTTAAATGAATAACCTGTTGTTGCAATGTTTTGCTGACAACCAATTTGCTGATCGGTGCGCTGTAATAAATTTCCCCCTGCAACACCTGTTCAATACCGCGGATCAGTTCAGTGGTGCTGTTTTGTTTCAGAATATATCCATTAGCGCCGGATCTAATAATATCCATAGCGATCTGCGGAGAATCATGCATACTCAGTATCAGGACCGGTAATAATGGGTATACCGAACGGATCGTGTTTACGAGTTCCACTCCATTCATGCCGGGCATGTTGTAATCGGAGATAACAAGTTGTGGTGAATGCTGATGAATATAAGACAGGGCTTTGGTAGGATCACTTATAACGTGAACGGTATAGTTTCCGGTTGCAGACAGCAGTGAAGCTATTCCGGCTGATACAATCTGGTGATCGTCTATAAGTAGTAAGGATGTTTGCGCCATATCAGTTTAGTAATTCTGCTGAGTAAGAATTTAATTCAGATACCTGGCCTACCGGGAACTGGATACTAAATAAAGTTCCGGTATGCCCGGGTGTGGAATCTATGTCCGGCCTGGCATTCAGCAACCTCGATCGGGCCAGGATATTTCGCCAGCCATGCCCTTTGGATTCTTCCAGCGTTCGGGCTTCAAATCCCTGGCCATTGTCTTCTATTGTTAAAAGGATATCTCCTTCACCGGCGGAGAGCTGAATATTGATTTCAGTTGCGCCGGCATATTTCAACACATTATTTACCCATTCCTGTACAATACGGTAAAGATTTACCTGAAGGTTGAAGGAAACATCGGGCACCTGCCCGGAATGATTAAAGTGCACCTTAACGCCGGCCATGCCACTGATCTTATCAGCATATTCTGTAAACGCCGCAATCAAACCTGAATGGGTAAGCGAAGCGGGCATAAGGTCGTAGGCTACATTGCGGATCTCCTGGTGCAGTTCATCCAGCAGGCGTGTGGTAGAATTTATTTCCGGCTGACCGGATGAATCATTCCGGTGCAATTGCAGCCGCAGCCCGGTAATCAGTTGTCCGATGCCATCATGAATATCCAGTGCAATTCTTGAGCGTTCCGATTCTGTTGCAGCAAGAGCGGCCTTTAATTGCAATTGCGCGGCCTCGGCCTGTAATCGTTTTTGTTTCGACCTGCTTGACTGGCGGTAGAGCAGGCCCATAATAAACAGGGAAAGCATTCCCATCGCGAGGGAAAAAATAATCCATTTATTGCGGGTAAGGCTCGCCTCCTGCTGAACCAGAATGGATTTCTGTTCAGTGAGTTTCCGGTCTTTTTCAGCTGTTTCAAATTTTACCTGCATATTTTCCTGTGCAAAGGCCAGGTCATCACGATAAATACTGTCTTTCAACTGCAGGGTGGTATACAGATATTCAAGCGCTTTTGCGGGCTGGTTAAGTCCCTTATAAGCCGTAGCGAGATTGTTATTGATGTATAAATTTAAACTGGGTGATTGACTGATAGCAGCCAGCGAATCGGCATGTAAAGAATAGCGTATGGCGGAAGTATACTGCTGCTGCTGATTGTACAGATCAGCGATATTGATGTACGCCACGGACATACTGTAAATGCTTCCCGAAGCTTTGGCCGCTTCAAGAGCCCTGAAATAATATGACCTGGATGTTTCGTATTGCTTAAGGTGTTTATAGATTGATCCGTAAGTATTGTAAATAGGATAAGCATCTTCGGGTGCCGGGTTCGGACTGAACATAAAGGCGGTGTCCAGTACACGAAGAGCATGTTCATAATTCCTGTCATTTTTGAATGAAACTGCCAGGTTGCCGTAAACTC
Organism: Bacteroidota bacterium; assembly: GCA_023409675.1. Classification (GTDB taxonomy): domain Bacteria; phylum Bacteroidota; class Bacteroidia; order Chitinophagales; family Chitinophagaceae; genus Flavitalea. Next base: position 5,897 of record JAEYRC010000148.1, on the reverse strand, counting down.
TTCCCAGGCCGATACTGTCTCCGGCCTCCTTTTTGGCAGCTTCACTAAGGCGGTAATAGCGGATCGATTCCTCATTTTTTTTCATCTCATCAAATACCCCGGCCAGGTTAAGATAGGTGCGGGATATGCTCAGAGGTCCGGCTTTGGTTCTGATACGGATGTCGAGACTTTTCAGGTGCGCCGCTACGGCATCTTCATAAAATCCCATATTCGTAGTTGCCAGGCCGAGCGTATTGTACAATTCTGCCTGCATGGATTCGGATGAAGGCAATTCGAGAGCTTCTTTGATCAAGGGCAGCGCTTTGTTTTCCAGCCCCTGCTGCCTGTAGAAGGAAGCTTTGGTCAACAGCATGCGGGGGAGATCATCCGTTTGGGGACTGGTACGGCTGAACGCTATAGCGCGGTCGATGGTTTCAAAAGCCAGGCTATCCTGTTTCAACCGCATATGGCAAAGCGCTATTTTTCGGGTGGTTATGGATAAGAGGGAAATATTTATTTGCACTGATTCACGGGAGACCAATGCTGAATAGTGTTGCAGGGCATCTGCATACTGCCTGGCTGTATAGAGCGAATCCGCACGATCAAGTTCCGGTATGCTGTCGGAACTCGTTGGTTTTTGTGCAAAGGGGCTTGCCAGAATAAGGAATACCAGAGCTATGGTTAGGGTTAAGGTGCGCATTACCTAAAATAATAAATTTCAGGCATATCGGGCTGTTGTTAGCAAAAGATAATACCTGGCTCTGACTGTAACGAATGTGCATTTTATTTTGATGAGATTAAGGCTTAAAAACAGCACATCTGCATTAATCCTTCAGGCTTAAATAAAATAGAAGAGCCACAGTGCGTACGTTGTACAAACTATGGCTCCTGTAATTTGGCAACAATTATTCGCGTAGAAATATGTACTTAATTACAAGTGTGTTGGGATATGCAACGATACATAGCTACGCCGGGTTAGCAACTTTTTCCTGGCGGTTATAGAGGATGATCATCAAAATAACTATTCCGTAAGCGATATAATTAAATGTATCGTGATGATCGATTGTATTGAGGGCTTTCCAGTTGTTCTGCAGCGCATACAACAGTACCGATACCCGCCAGCAGTTGATGAACCAGATGACAAACATTCCACCTAAGGTCCAGGCTAGTTTTTTCTTCCAGGAAGCTTTATGGGCTATAACAAAAGCGGCCCAAAAGCCCATGATCTCCAGACCCAGGCACTGACGGGCCATCAACAGACTGCGGCCATTTTCTACTGCAATAATTTTTGGATCAGCGATATAGGAATCCAGTCCCAGGAAATGTGAAAATACATTTGCGGTGTGAAGAATAGAAGCCCGAAGCCAGTTGGCATAATGCAGATTTTCGTACATGAAAGCATTGTACAATGGCCCCTGCGGGTTGGCAATTGCAATAAACAATAGGTTGGCATAATAGAATGCCAGAAGGATAAGGATAAATCGTTTAAAATAGCCTAAGTCAAAATAACGCGAAAAATTTTTGGCGTATAAGCGGATAGTTTCCATAATGATCAGTTATAGGGTGGTGTAATTTGAAATCGCTAAAATGGGCAAACCAATGGCTGAAGAGCTTTCGTTCTCCGGCCACTGGTTTGCCTCTATTCATCCCTGTGGGGTTATTCTACAGGTTTTTCATCACTAGCTCCGGCATTTTTTTCGCCTTTGCGTTTGTCATAGGCTTTCTTAGCGCCATAGGCTACTCCGGCTGCAATCAGCATGGATAAACCACCATCGAGCGGAATTGGATCAGGATCCAGTCCGGGATCACCCTGGGCGTGTAATAAAGAAGGAAGGCAGAGCGCTACAAGCATGAGTACGGCTGAAGTGAATGATCTGATTTTCATAATTGCTTTTTTAGTTAATGAATAATTCAGTTATTCCGTTCGGATTATTGGCTTACTAATTTGAGCGTTGTCCGGGTATTTTCTCCACGCAGGTGAAGCTGGTAAACACCTTTCGACAATGTAGTATTCAGGTTCAATTGATGCAACTGGTAACCGCCTCCGTGACGCAGTTCTTTGCGGTAAACGATCTGGCCGATACTGTTCACCAGTTCTACATGATAAACTCCCTGTGCGGCATCATTGAGCTGAAGGTTGATTTGTTTGCCGATTACCGGATTCGGATAGGCATGAATCAACTGGCGGCTGAGATCCGCAACCGGCTGTGATGGCCTCCGTGGAGAAATGATCACAAAGAACCGGTTAGGATCAGATGATCCCGCATCTCCATTGATCGAATAGAAGATCTGAGAGGTTTCTTTAGTATTGATATCTGTATACGTATTGCGGTATTTATCGACCAGCGTAGCATACAATCCCTGTGCGGTTAAATTAACCGGACTGAATTCAAGTACATAGTTTGTGGCGCTTGTATTCCATACATTCAGGAACAGTGTATCACTTTCAGCGATAGCGCCTCTTCTTTCCACCATCAGGCGGTCACTGCCTCTCACAATGGCAAGGTTTTCTTCCATATTTTCCAGCTTGCGGGCATCCATTTCATCGATGCTGTTCGAATAGCGGGAGTTGTAGGAAGCATACACTTCATCCAGCACGGAGGTGTTTTCACTGCTTTCAGCGGATTGAAGATTGATCCGCAGTCCATGAGTATTTTCAGGCGCCTGAAGTTCACTGGCCTCACCATTCAGTCTTGCCCGGAACACATTGGTGGCAGCTGTTGGTGATTTATCAGATTCCTTGATCACCAGGCTTGGATTGGCGGCACCGGCCTCAGCTTTTACGAGGAAGGATTGTCCAGACTGGATGATCTGACTTTCAGGACTAACCGAAGCTGGCGTTACATCATAACCTACTCCATTGAAGCTGATGTTGACATACGCGCCTACACCATTGGCTCCACCCATTTTTGGATCCCACAGATAGAAGTTATTCTGAACACCATTGCGGGTTATGGTCGCATAATCAATTGGTGATGCAAATGGATTTGGAATGGCAGTGAAGCCGGTTTTGCTTACCGGGAAGGTTTGGTCACCGACATTCAGTTCGCCTTTTGCCCGCAGGGTGGTAATGTTGGGTGCAACGAACTTAGTTCCCATTTTCAGTCCGCGGTTACCTCTGACGAAGATAAACCAGGGCCGTTCGCCAACTTTGAAGTTGATCGTATTGGGTACATTCTGCAGGTTATCAATTGCTGAATTGTACCATTTCAACGATGGAGTCGCGCCGGGATTAATATCGAATCCTAAGGCGGTGGTTGTATTGGTGATGTGCGTACCATAACCGGGAGCCGGATTTGGATTAGCGGAAGCAGTGGTGGCGCCTTCCTGCCAGGCCTGGTTGATGGTTTGATTGCCTTTAACCGGCGCATTCATTAATCTCCATGCGCGGCGTGCAGGTATATACCGTTCAACAGTTACACTGCCGACGATAGAACCCATAACCGGTGCGACACGTGCAGTGGCGGCCAGGCTGCTCTTAAGCGTTATATTATTTCCGGTTTTCAACTGACCATTGGAAACGGTCAGCACTCCGAGAATATCCAACGGTGTAGCAACAGTTGCGGATGCATTGGCGCCGGTGCGGTTCAGGGTGAGGTTATTCAGCATCCGTCCGCCATTCACAAAGCGCAGCATTCCAACATCACCACCCATGTCGCCGGTGACCACCAGGTTGGAAGTGGCTGATCCATACAGTGATCCAGGTCCGGTGAGGTGAGCGATCGATAATGTATGGCCATTGATTCGGAGTCTGCCCGTAGCCGGAATATTCAGGGTTCCGCCTACTGTCCAGTTAGCCGTCATGGTATACAGGTGTCCTGCACGGTTAGCCAGCATAAACGTTTTACCTGCACCGAAGTCGGGAGGATTGGCGCCGCTTCCATCGGGATTAACACCCCATGTTCCAACCATGTGGAGGTTGCCCGCTGCTTTTGAATAATAGACATTGCTTTGAACAGCATTCCATATGAAGCTCGCGTTATCAGATGTTGCTCCGGTGGAGGCAACGATGTTATCTGTACCACTGTTCGCGCCGGTATAGCAGAATTCCGCGATACCATTGGCATTGGTGAATGCAAAGCCGGAACTGCCGGGGTTCGCGCCGGTGATGTTGAAGTCAACCCGGATACCTTCGAGCGGATTATTGAACTGATCGCGTACACGCGCATTCAGGCAATGTTCTGTACCCACCTGTCCGGATCCGGTTTCAGGTGTCAGTACCAGGCTGTTGACTATCGCTACAGCAGAGAAGGACTGGCCGCCGGGATATCCGTAAGAGTCATCCTGGTTGAAACCATACTGAAAGACCCCGAATGGGAGTGTGGCGGAAAGGTTATGCGTTCCGGGCTCTACTTTTATCTGGGCTCCAGAAAAACCTGAACTGCCAATAGCGGTAAACTCGCTTGCCGGAACGGCTGCTCCGTCCATCATCAATGAGCCGACCACCGAGGTTGGGGCAACTATATTAATATAATGCGCTACATATCCTGAAACGGTTGTTACGGTATATTTTCCAAGGAATTGTTCAAGTGAAGGGATCAGCATCATAAACGGATCACCGGGGTTTCCGGAAAAAGAAGACCCGTTGGAATACTGAGCGATCATAATAGGCTTATCGGATTGAATTACAGATGCGGATGTAATAATTTTTTCTCTCCACTGACCTTTGTTGATAGCGGGTTCCGCAACACCGTTAATGCGTATTACCGTATTGTCTTCAGAAGCCAGTAGACGCCAGGTATCCCCATTGGTGCGGGATTTCAGCGGTACAGTGGCAAAGGTGCGGCCATAGGTTTCCAGTGGCGGAATCATCTCCACGATATGATCACAATAGGCAGCGTTCGGTGGAATGTTCGCGCATTCGCTGGAACCCATCACCCCAATGGGTTTATCAGAGGTTATACGGGTGCCTGACATATCTGTACCTCCCCGAAGCTCATAGGTTTCTCCCTGGTTCATGGTGAGGGTATAAGGAACGTTTGCCGCGCGGCCTCCAGCAGCCACTGCCGGCGTAATGGTTACTGTGGTATTATTCTGGGTGGCCACAACACCAAAAGAACTTCTGGCAGCAAGTCCGCCATAGGTCAGCACAATGTATTCAAGACCCAGAACATCTGTTGGTAAACTCAAAAAGGCATCCGTGGTAAAAGGAGCATAGTTCAGTCCGTATACCGTTACCTCCTCAACAGAGGTGATATGAACGCCTTTATTGTCTTTAACATTATTCGTATGCTGACTCACGGCGGTAGGCAGTACAACCGGAGTCACCGTATTTGCCGTAACCGTGAAATTTGTACTGAAGCCCATACCGGGAATAGATACAGTTCCGGTGGTATTTACATCAGATGTGATGAATACAGTGATGGTGGGTACACTTAAATTCGCATTGAACATGACCCAGAAATCTTTTCCCCTGCTGTCTTTTGCCTGTCCAAAAGAACTGATTGTCTGACCGAGGAGAACTAAGAGAAAAAATAGCGGGTAAAGCCCGCGGCGGGTTAAACGTAAATCTTTTTTCATAACAGAAACTTGAAGTTTACCGATAGGTTTGCTGGTAATAGGATTGAGTTTAAGAAAGCCGTATATGCTGATTTAATCCGGTGAAACCGTAATTTCTTTATAAGAAAATCCGGTTATATCGGCCTGGTAAGCGGGAATGGCTTTCCCGGCATCGATTACACATAATGGAAGGGTAGTGTCGGTACAACTCTTTGCTTTGGTTTCGCCAGGCTTCAGCACGAGAGTTTTGACCCCTCCCGCAGATTCCGTTGGAGTGTTCAACTGACGGGTTGTTAAGAATTCCTTCCAGGTTACCACCATTGGACCGCTGTTTTTATTTACGAACCGCAGCAGTACTTTTCGGCTATTTCCACAATCTGCCAGCGCATGATAAAATTCCACTCCGTTGACCGTGGAGT
>JAEYRC010000114.1 GCA_023409675.1 Bacteroidota bacterium | reverse complement strand
CTATTGCACAGCTCGACAAAATTGTAGCCCTGGCAGAAAAGTATGACGCGGCAATAATGGTTGATGAGTGTCATTCGAGTGGGTTTTTGGGCAAAACCGGCCGCGGTACACATGAATACCGTGGTGTTATGGGTAAAATTGATATCATTACCGGAACATTGGGTAAGGCACTGGGCGGCGCTTCCGGCGGTTTTACCAGCGGACGAAAGGAAATAATCGAAATGCTTCGCCAGCGGAGCCGTCCCTATTTATTTTCCAATACGCTGGCACCTTCGATAGTAGGAGCCAGTATCGCAGTATTGGACTTATTGAGTGAAACCACTGAATTGCGAGATAAACTCGAAAGCAATACAATTTTCTTCCGCGAACAAATGACTGCAGCAGGGTTCGATATAAAACCCGGGGACCATCCCATTGTACCCATCATGCTCTATGATGCTGTAATAGCGCAGAAATTCGCGGCAGCATTACTGGATGAGGGTATTTATGTGATCGGATTCTTTTTCCCTGTAGTTCCTAAAGGCAAGGCACGGATCCGCGTTCAGATCAGCGCGGCCCATGAACAGCATCACCTCGAAAAAGCTATTGCCGCCTTTACCCGTGTAGGAAAGTCACTGGGAGTCATTACTTAATCAGGGCATCACAATCATACTGATCTCCACATTTGCGTTGCGTGGAAGAGTTTTGACAGCTACTGTTTCTCTTGCAGGATATTCGCCTGTAAAATAACTGCCATAAACCTCATTCACCCGGGCAAATAAACCCATATCGCTAAGGAATATACTGGTTTTGATCACCCTGCTGAAATCAGTTCCTGCAGCAGTCAGAACCGCTTTGAGATTTTCCATCACCTGGCGGGTTTCACGCTCAATATCATCCGTAATCAGTTCGCCAGACTTTGGGTCGAAGCCCACCTGGCCTGATAAGAATAGAAAATCCCCGGCTTTAACCGCCTGGCTGTATGGTCCGATGGGATTTGGTGCGTTGTCTGTATTGATGATTCGTTTTTCCATAACGCAAATATTGCGAATAATGCTGAGCTTCAGTAATCTGAATAAAAAAACAACAGCAGAAGGGTGCATTAATCAATACCAATGGTGGGTCTGTTGATGCTTTCATGAATCATATTATATTCTTTGGAATCAGCACAGCCATCTGGCGGGATATCAGCACAAGACCTTTCTCATTAAAGTGATTTAAGGAGATTAACTGTTTTAGACGTTTTTTCATTAGGATGCAATACTACATTTGCATGATCAAATAGTTATATGACAGTAGCCATATTATGTTCCGCGGAACAGCGACAGGAGTTGGAGCACGGGGTTATGCAGGGCCTGAAATGCATTTGGGCAGATTCGATGCGTTCGCTCCAGATCATTGAAGCGGAAATTTTTATAGATCTGTTATTTGAACCCGATGCAGAGCGTATTCGTCAACTGAATAAACTCCGCGGCCTCGTAGTGGTAAATTCGGTGGTTCATACAGCTTCTGAACTTAAGGTAAATTTTGCACGGGTAGCCGGCTGGCCAACGCTGCTTAAACGATCAACACTGGAAATCGCACTTTCTGCAGATTCACAGGAAAATTTATTGATAGAATCCGGACTTCCCTATACCCTGGTGCCTGATGTAAAAGGATTGATTACGCCCAGAATAATCGCCATGATCATCAATGAAGCATACTTTGCGCTTCATGAAGGGGTGAGTAGCCGGGAAAATATCGATACAGCAATGAAAACAGGAACCAACTATCCATATGGCCCCTTTGAATGGTCAGCAAAGATTGGGGAGTCACATATAGCAGAACTGCTGTTAGCATTGAACCGCACAGCGCCAAGGTATGCACTGGCACCCCACTTTGAAAATTTTCACAATAGATCCTGAATTATGGCCCTGATCCTATGCATGGATACTTCTACTGAAACGGGGAGCATCGCCCTTTCAAGAGATGGAAATATAATAGCCCGACAAAATAATGCTAGCCAGAAAGATCATGCGGCATGGATCCATACGGCCATCCGTGACCTGTGTAATGAACACCATATTGCCCTTTCACAACTGCAAGCTGTTGCCGCAGCTGCCGGACCGGGATCCTATACAGGATTACGGGTAGCAATGTCAACCGCAAAAGGACTATGCTTCAGCCTGAATATTCCCTTGATTGCAATTAATACGCTGACCATGATGGCAGCAGGTTTTCTGTCAGAAAATGTGGATGCCATTCAACCCGATGATACTATTTGCCCGATGATTGATGCCAGGAGAATGGAGGTGTTCACCGCGATGTATTCGACCCGGCTTGATGAAATCCTGGAACCTGCTGCACTGGTACTCGATACAACATCATTTGCTGAACAATTGCAACAGTCCCGCATTTACTTTTTCGGTAATGGTGCTGCCAAGTTCAGGCAGTTGGTAAACATTCCCAATGCCGTTTTCGGCGAGTATACACCTGATGCCGCACATCTGGCCAACCTGGCGGAAATACGCTATAAAAAAGCGCAATTTGATGATCTTGCCTATACTGCTCCGATTTATGTAAAAGGATTTTTTGACAGCCGGCGCAATTAAGTCTACCTGCAAAAACAGTTTTATTCGTTAATTCGACCGGGGTCGGATTTTCAACCATATTTTATATCTAAATTTGTATATTATAGCAGTTTATATATTACAAGAATAAATAAGTAATGAGTAATTCAGTCAATTATTCAATGCTTTTACAGGAAGAATCGGACCCCATCAAGGTTGATTTTATCGGGCTGAAAAAATCAGCTATGATCCTCAGAGCATTAAATCATAAACTTCGTCAACAGATGGTTAAACTGATTGACGAGGAAAAAAAACTCACGGTTACAGAGATTTATGTAAAGCTTCGCCTGGAGCAATCCGTTGCTTCACAGCATTTGGCAATTTTACGGCGGGCCGGTATTGTCAAAACCAGCAGGGAAGGAAAATATATTTATTATTTCATCAATCCGCCACGTATCCGGCAGATCGTTCAATGTGTGGATACATTAACACAGTAACCGGACTAAATCTTATTACGGAAGAATTTTGATGCTTTTCCGGTAACGGATATTTCTCTTTGGAATAACTTCTTAACTGTACAATCCGGTGAAAGGCGCTGCTGTTTATTAACTTTGAAAAAAAATTGGCATGTTTATCAAACAATTCTATACTTCCTGTCTGAGTGAGGCGGCTTATTATATTGAAAGTGAAGGTGAAGCGGTAGTTATAGATCCTTTGCGGGATATTTCCGCATATCTTTCACTGGCCAGTGAACGGAACGCGAAGATTAAATATATATTCGAAACACATTTTCATGCTGATTTTGTAAGTGGCCATCTCGATCTTCAGAAAGCTACCGGTGCACCAATAGTATTTGGACCAGGCACGAAAACCCGCTTCCCAATTCATCAGGCTCATGACGGAGAAAGTTTTCCATTGGGTAAAATTCGTTTTGAATTGTTGCACACGCCCGGGCATACACTTGAATCTTCAAGCTACCTGCTGCGGGATGAAGAAGACCGGCCTTATGCCATTTTTACCGGGGATACCCTTTTTGTAGGTGATGTTGGCCGCCCTGACCTAAGCAGTGGTGACCTTACCACCGAAGAACTGGCTTCAATTCTATATGATTCCTTACAGAATAAAATAAAATCGCTTCCCGATCATGTAATTGTGTATCCGGCGCATGGCCCCGGAAGCAGTTGTGGTAAAAACCTGGGTCCTGAAACTGAAAGTACTATTGGAAAGGAAAAGCAATATAATTATGCGCTGAATGCATCAACCCGCGAGGAATTTATTCAATCTGTAACATCCGGATTAATTCATGCTCCGGCTTACTTTCCCGTAAATGCGCGGATCAACCGGGAAGGCTATGATTTGCTGGATGATATTCTGGCGTCCGGTTTACAACCGCTTTCGGTTAGTATGTTGAAAACAGCACTGCAGGATGAGGGTGCGGTATTACTTGATACCCGTAACGCCGATGAGTTTACGGAAGGATTTATTCCGGAATCAATCAGTATTGGCCTGGAAGGTCGTTTTGCAGAATGGGCGGGTAGTCTCCTTCCCTTTGACAAAACATTGTACATCGTAACCACTCCGGGTGCAGAAAAGGAAACCCTCATCCGACTTGCCCGCGTAGGTTTCTCAAACTTTGGTGGATATCTTGAAGGTGGCTTTGATGCGTGGAAACAATCCGGTGAACTCATCGACCTCATTATCAGTGTTGATGCAGACGAGTTGGCAATGGATATACCTTTTGATGATAACCTGGTGGTGATGGATGTTCGTAAACAGTCAGAATACGCTGAGGGTCATGTAGAAGATGCCATCAATATACCACTCTCAGAACTTACCGACCCTTTATCGATGGGCAATATTGAAGATCATCATAATTTATATATCCACTGCGCAGCAGGCTATAGAAGTGTAATAGCATCTTCGTTGTTAAAGCGACAGGGTTTCCATAATATCCGCAACGTGCGTGGAGGATGGAAAAAAATTCAGGAAGAAGAGAAAATCAAAAAAACCAGTAATAAATAAATTGTCGGTTTTTTTGAATAATCTTATTGGAATAAATGTTAGCGTTGGAATAAATATTAGCGGATTTATACAATGAATTGCATCATCTGCGTTAATCTGCCCAAATCTCCGAAATCTGCGGGAAAGGCCGTTCAATTCGGAAAAGGCCGTTCAATTCGGAAAGACTGTTCAATTAACTGTGTCACGAAAAGTTGCATGTTCATACGTCTCATTCCAGGTTCTTTTCCACCGCCGATGACTCCATAACCACATTTCAGGATGACGCGAAATGCTCTCCTCTAAAAAGCGCGCGTACCTGACCGTTAGTTCGCCGGGCGGCAGCCGTTCCGGATTTTCTTCCGCCAGAAAGTAATTCATATAATACTTGCCTCTCCCGGTCTTGTAAAATTCAGCGAATATCACCGGAATATTGGCTGACCGTGCACCATGCTCGGGACCGCGCACAAAGGGCGTCAGCCGGCCAAAGAACTCAACCCAGTACGCTTTATCCAGATTTCCCGGTACCTGGTCAGCAGCCAGTCCCAGCAGGTATTGCGAATTCCGATAGGGTAATATGGCGTTTTTCATATCTGTCGCCGGCAACAGCGTATTCCCCGTTGAGGTACGCAAATCATACATGATTTTCTCGAATATCCTGTTCTTGAGTGGCATATAAACCAGCAACAGCGGCATCCGGGTTTTCAGTCCTACGGCCATATGCGACATCTCCCAGTTGAAATTGTGCCCCATATGAAACTGCATCCGTTTGCCTTCATCATATAAGCGGTTAAGCAGGGTGGGGTCAAAATCGAAATGTTTTGCAGCGAATTTTCCTTTTCCGGATATCAGTTTCAAAACTTCAATAAAATTGTCGACGAAATTCCGGTAAAACTGTTTTTCGATCTTATCTTTTTCTTTGTTCGATTTTTCAGGGAAGGCAATATTCAGATTAGCGCGGACCACCTTGCGACGGTAACCGAAAATGTAATAGATAAGCACAAATACCAGATCGGAGAACAGGTACAATACCTTAAGTGGAAGCAGCGATAACAAATACAAAAATCCGTAAACAAAATAATACATACGTTACTTCTCCTTTAATCAGGCTTCTTTCAGCTTGGGGCCATTGATCCAGTTTTTAGCTTCCTGTTCAATATGACAAATCTCCACCTTGACATTATATTTATTCTTCAAATATTTCGCAAGGGCCTCCGCGGCATATACGCTGCGATGCTGTCCACCCGTGCAGCCGAAATTAACCTGCAGGTGTTCGAAACCCCGCTGAATATAATCCTCCACAGAAATACTTACGATATTGTAAACGCTGTTCAGAAAATCGATCATTTTCGTACGCTGTTCCAGGTATTCAATAACAGACCTGTCGCGTCCGGTGTATGCTTTATACTATT
>JAEYRC010000008.1 GCA_023409675.1 Bacteroidota bacterium | reverse complement strand
CTATATGGGAAAACCGACCGCTCTTTCTTCAATGCCAATAAAGACGACTTTACCATCAGGGGACTGCGGATCAATCCCGACTCGGCCTACCCCGTATCGTTGCGCGATATTGATATGGTGCTGAAGGAATACCAGTTGTATAACCAGGACAGCTCCTCTTCGTTCAGCTTCGACAGCCTTCGGCTGAAAAATAATGACATTATTCTAAACAACTTTGCGGTGAGCAGCAATTCAGGAAGAAGAATTGTGCGCAATGATATTGATGTTAAGGTGCCCTATTTTGAATTGTCGAACCTCGACTGGTATGAATTAATTTTTAATGAATACCTGATCGCACGCACCGCGCTGCTTAAAGATCCCGTGGTTAATTTTACGCGGAAAAAAACCGGAGTTGCCGGCAGAAAATTCAAGTTGTTCGATGCATTGCTGAGCCTCGACAATCAGGCCGGACTTGAAAATGTTACCGTACTCAATGGTACGATGAATATGCGCCTGGGTCCTACCTCAGCTTTCAATGTGGCCAATATTGATTTCCGGGTGAACAGTAATAAGGTACTTAGCTCCACCACAAAGGAAAATCTCCGCAGCGCTGTAGAATATCTCTCCTTCAAAAAAGGTGAATTGCGTTTAAAAGACCTCTCTGCCCGGATGCAGAATGCCCGCTTTACCAACGACAACATCATCTTTGCCGACCTGGTATCGATTACCGGTAAAGATGAAGTAATCAAAGCTACGGTGCACAATGTGTTTATTGATAACATGCAAATGGATGATAATGCTGACAGTATAGACGTTGACGGATTCCGCTGGAAGAATGCCGACGTGACCCTGCAGGCCTTACCGGCAGTTAATGATGATGATAACGGCATCAGCAGCATCTACCTGAAAAATATTTCGGGTGAGGATACCCGTTTGAAATTTTCAAACCGGCAGACAACCGTATCAACCTTTCTCAATTCACTGACGGCTACGTCTATACTCCGCAAGGAAGACGGCCTGATCATCGTTGAAGATTTTTCTGTTGATGGTTCTGATCTGATCATTGATGGAAAAGAGGTTCAGGTTAACGCCAATGCATACCGGCTGACAGGAAAAGATTCTTCTATAGTGAACAATGTTCAGGTTACCCGGATCACCGGCGATGACACCATGAACATCCGTACACCAGCAGTTCAATTCTCCACCGATCTAAACCGGCTTTTTGCCAACGACCTCCATTTTGATTACCTGCATGCAAAGGATCCCGTAATCAAGATGGCGCGCAACGACCGCAATGGCTCCGGAAGCCGCGGACAGTCTGCAACGGTGAATAGTCCGATACGCATTGATGAGCTTACAGCGCATGGTGCCGATATTACCCTTTCCACCAACCGCGATGACTCGGCTACTGTTTTACGGATTCCATCAACCGAAAACAGTCAGCTTAGTGCTTCCGGTATTGTGATCACCGGGCCGGTGCTTGAAATTGCTTCCCTGAAAATGAATACCAATTCAGCAACCTTCGTCAATCGGGCAGGGGCTTTGTCGGGTGTAGAAAAAGGGAAAATAGATATGGATCTTTCCAGTATCCGCTTTGGCCGGCATGCAGGAAAGATGAACTGGAGTGGCATTATCAATACCCTGAACATTGAAAATGCGAATGGCATTACCCTGAAACAATCCAAAAGCAATTTATATTTCCAGCAAGCCTCTCTGGGGAATATCAGCCTGGCTTCAGATTACCTGCCCAACTTCAGTGAAATTTTGAAGATCAATGTTTCGGCCTGGTTACGGATACCTGAAGGGCAGTATATTGACAGCGCCACTACCATCCGCTGGTATAATGCTCATTTTTCAAGCAATCAGAGTGTTCTAACGCTCGATTCAATGCAGTATCATCCTACCCTGCCGCTGGATTCCGTGCTTGCCCGCGCGAATTATGAAGCGGATTATATAACTCTGCGTACGGGTGCGATTACTATTGACGGTCTGGATGCGGAACGCTTTGAGGAAAACAGTTCGGTTATCGCGCAAAAAATTGATATCAGTAATCCTATTGTTACCGTGTTTCGCGATAAGCAACTTCCCTCTCCTCCCCTGCTGGGCAAAAAACCACTGCCGGTTGAATTGATCAACAGTTTATCGTTACCGGTACAGGTGCAGGAACTGAATTTTCATGGAGGGCATATTGGCTATACGGAGAAAAATGCAAAAACAGGTAATGCTGGCACCTTACAATTGCACGATGTACATGGACAGGTTAGAAATCTGCAGAATGTAGCCTCAGCTGCTGGCGATTCGTTGTATATCGATTTCAATACCCAAATCATGAATGCCGCCCCGGCAACGATTAACGTTGCACAATCCTATTCCGACAGCCTGGGTTCATTTGTATTGAAGGCTTCCATTGGCAAAACCGCTATCGCTGTGCTTAATCCATTTCTTCAACCCGTCGTGAATGTGCGTATCCGTTCGGGTGAACTGGATAGCGGAAAGTTTATTATTCATGCTGATAAGATAGCCGCTACCGGCACTATGGACCTTGATTACCGCGACCTGAAGATCCGTATCTTAAAAAATGGTGATCCGGAAAAAACACCTTTTTTGCAGAATGCCATTAGCTTTTTTGCCAACACGTTCCTGATCCGCAACAACAGTCGCGGCCGTACCGGGCTGATTTTCTATGAACTTCAACCCGAACAAAGTTTTATCAAATACACCATTAAATCTTTCATATCCGGCGTAGCGAGTAATGTGGGTGCACGCAACAATAAAAAGCATATCCGACGCTATGAACGGAAAAAAAGATAATGCTCCTGTACTTTAGGTCAGCCTGGTCTGTTGGTGTACTATACCTTCAATTTTAATTGAATGATCCTACTGATTTCACTTATTGCAATAGTTCTGGCAGTGGTTCTGTATTTTCAACAACCCGTTTTTGGCAGAAATGCATCGGGTGAACGGTTGAAAAAAATGCAGCAGTCGCCTCATTACCGTAGCGGAAAATTTCACAATACAGAATTTACACCGGTACTAACAGAAGGATACAGTATGTGGGGCGTGCTGTATAACTTCCTGTTCAAAAAACATCCAGCCCGGCGGCCGGTCAATCCCATACCAACAATACAGACTGACCTGTTTAATCTTGCACCTGATCAGGATTTGCTGATCTGGTTTGGGCATTCAAGCTATTTGATCCAGCTTTCGGGAAAACGATTTCTGATCGATCCGGTTTTCAGTGGTAATGCCGCGCCGCTACGAGGCAGCAACCGCTCGTTTAAGGGAACCGATACTTATGCTGCAGCAGATATGCCATCCATCGACTACCTGCTGATTACCCATGATCACTATGATCATCTTGATCAGAAAACGGTCATAGCGCTTCGCTCTAAGGTGGGTAAAGTTATATGCGGACTGGGCGTGGGCGCGCATCTTGAACATTGGGGATATGCGCCCGAGCAGATCATCGAAAAAGACTGGAATGAGGATGTTACTCCCGAAGCGGGATTGACCATCACCACAGCGCCTGCCCGGCATTTTTCGGGAAGAACTTTAAAACGAAACAGTACCCTGTGGTTATCCTTCATTCTGTCAATAGGTGGAATGAAACTCTACCTCGGAGGTGATAGCGGATACGGAAAGCATTTTGCGGAAATCGGTGCCAGGCATGGTCCTTTTGATCTCGCCATTTTAGATAATGGTCAGTATAATATGGCATGGAGAGCGATTCATATGCTTCCTGAGGATGTGTTGAAAGCGACGGCGGATCTGCAGGCAAAACGCATTCTCCCCGTCCATTCGTTAAAATTCGCACTGGCCAACCATTCCTGGAATGAACCCCTTGAAATGCTCACTGAAAAGAATCTTCATCAAAACATACCCCTGGTTACACCAAGGATTGGCGAGATCGTTCAATTACGAAATGATCAGCAACAGTTTAGTCCGTGGTGGAGAACGGTTGAATAAAACATCCATTTCCATCTCTGTCGGAGAGGGTATTTATTAGGATGCTATATGGAAAGTATTATTTTTCTGGTATACAATAGGAAGTAATCGATTTCAGTTGTCCTTCAGATGTAAATTCATACACATCACATGCTGATATGAAGGATAGGCGCTGGCCAGCTCTGCTGAATTCCGCTGTTCCGCTAACTACTACCCTTTCGTCCTGAGCGATAACCATATCCGTAATGAAGTTTGTTGTAACCGTTCGGAAATAATCACTTACCTGTTGGCAATGTGCCATAATCGCATCTTTTCCCGACAATTGTTTTTCCCCGATGATTGTCCATACGGCATCGGGCGCGATAAAATCATAGACCGGTTCAAATTTTCCGATAGAAAATAAGCGGGCCAGTTCAATGGTATTCATACGACTACAGTTTTTATTTTCTGAAATCAAGGCCGGCCGCCATGAGTGCCTGCTTTAGTTCAGGTATGCTGCTTTTTCCAACACCATGAAATTGCAGGATCTCCTGCTCCGAATAGCCGGCGAGCTGTTCGAGGCTGTTGATGTTATGGCTTTCCAACGCCCGTCGTGCCGGAGCACCCAGTAAGGCCATGAAGCCATCGCGGGGTTTGCGTTCCGCTTCACAAACAGGGCAGGTTGGGCAATCGCTGCTTTTGTGATATTGATGGCCGTTTGGACAGGTTTTTAATGCCATGTTGAATTTGAAAGTTATGTATTAATAAAAAGCCTTCGCAGAATTTATCTGGCGCTCCTACGGAGCTGATGTTCTATGCTGGCGTATGCTATTAACCTATCGCCCCTCCGGGGCGGGGATCATGCGAGTGGTATTGCCCAATCGTGAATGCTAATGAATAAATTCATAAACCACTTGCGGGAACCCCTCCCAGCATCTCAATCCATTACAACCTATCAACTGTATTCATCTGCGCCCATCTGCTCAAAATCTGCGCCATCTGCGGGAAAGG
>JAEYRC010000293.1 GCA_023409675.1 Bacteroidota bacterium | reverse complement strand
TCTGCGCCATCTGCGGGAAAGGCTGTTCTGGCTGTTACTGCATCTTCACCAGCTTCACCACCTCTCTTTCTTTCCCGGAAATCACCTCCGCGATATAAGTTCCTGCCCGAAGCTTATGACCTATTGTTATTGTTTGGTTCGACGATGCATTATTCAACACCTCCACCTGTCTGCCTGCCAAATCCATGATCCGAATCATCACCGGTTCATTGTAAATACTCACTACGTTCAACTGGAAAGCATGTGATGAAGGATTGGGTGCCACGATCACTTTCAACCCGCCACGCAGGATATCTTCCATCTCATCGGTCATAAATGCTTCAGCGGGAATAACACCCGGTGTACAGGCGCCGATGGTATAGCCGGCACGGCTAATACGAATGTCCACTACGGCTTTGGTGAAGCACATGGTTTGCCCGTCTTTACACACGGCTATTTTAGAATTGCTCTTAATTAAATTTGCTAACAATGGATTTTGTAAGATAGCCGGGTACTGGCTCATGACCACATCGACGAGAGGCGAGGAGCATAGCGCGTTTTCCACTTTGATAATTGCCGTATCGGAAGTCTCACAACCATGCACATTCTTCATCTTCACCCAGTAGGGATATTCGCCTGGAACCGATTCGGAGATGCGTGGATTTTTTTCGGTACTGCCATTCGACCAGCGATAGGTGTAGGGGCCGCCTCCACCAGCGGGTAGTGCAGCTAAGCGAAATGCGGTTTCTCCATAGCCAATATAAAACGTGTAGGGATCACCTTTAGGGTGCGCGTAGTTAGGTTTGATGCTGACATTGGTAATTGGCAGCGTATTTATTTTTACCTGGGTTGTACAGGATAAGCTTTGGTTATTAAATCCCTGAACCGAATAAATAATCAATGAATTATCCTCTAACTTACCGGATGCATCGAGGCCAGGGCCATTTCGATTTCCAATGTTTAATGGATGCCTGACAGTATATTGATTGTATTTAAAAAGAGAATTTGATAGTTCCGGCAGATCTATACTGTAGTGGTGATTCGGACCGTAAAAGCATTCAGAGTAGAGCGGTGCACAATTCAATGATACGGGTTCATATTCATCGGAAAGGTAAACCTCCCATCTTTCTCCTCTGACCATTATATCATCAGAACCATTTCCATCTACATCACCAATCCTTCTCAATGTACGGGGTCCATTATGATTAAAATCAACTCCATGAAATTGATTCCAGGTATAATCGGCCTGGCTTAGTTTGCCTCCATAATAAATAGTTTTTTCATAAGAAAAGTCATCGAACCCATCATTATTGATGTCACCAAGGCCCCAGAATTTTGGAGAAGTTACTCCTCCATAATTTTCATCCTGAATGATAAAATGATTGACGGTATCTAAACCTGAAGGAGAGCCGGGAACCATAAAAATTACAGCACGTTCATACAAAAATTCGGTATTCTCATCAAATCCAATAATAGCATGAGCAATTACATCATCATAACTATCTCCATTGAAATCGCCGGTTATGATCATAGGTTCCCAATAAGTTACATAGCGCCCTCCGTAGAGTGTGATCTTCTGTTGGGCCGTTGTGGTAATTCCAGTTGCTGAACCATAAAAAATGTATAATCGATCCGATGAATAAGCGACATCATCATAGCCATCATTATTAAAATCGCTGGAATATACAAATGGTGTCATCACTAACCATGAAGGATCCTCGTAAGGTGCCTGGGGCCATGATACCGTAGTATTCAATCCTGTTGCAGATCCATAGGCAACATAGCCTTTGTGCGGATAATCATTAACAAAGATCAAATCTTCATAACCATCAGCATTTAAATCACCTGCCGGATAAGTTATTAAGGGTGCATAGGGTCCTGATTCATGCCGTACATCAATCGGAACCTGAACCGCAGTGTTGTTAATCCCCGCGGGTGACCCAAAGATCATCATCGGGTATTCGAATTCTGACGGCCGTATCGATAAACCATATAAAATAATATCATCATATCCATCTCCATTTACATCTCCCGCGGGATGTAATGCTAAGGATGACATATCAAGTGTATCTCTAAGGCTGAATATATAATCCGGGGTAGGAGACAAACCAGTTGAATGACCATAATATATGAGTGTTTTGTAATCAACATTCGGCCAGGATCTGTTGATATTAAAATAAGCGTCTTCAAAACCATCACCATTAATATCACCTAATGATCCGCCATAATATCCGGGATTATAACCCTCTAAATGAACATTATCTGATGACCAGTCTGGTAAAATAATGTTTGGGGCAATGATGGAATCCATACCTGTATGGGAAAGCTTATGCTCAGCGGATAATGGAGTATTGCGGTGCTTCAATAAGTGTGCACTATTACGGGGAATATCGAATGCCTGCACATTCGTTGCTATACTTACAGCTATAAGTAATAATGACGCCGGAATGAATTTTTTAAATTTCATGACCGTTATTTTAAGTTATTAAATGCTTAAAAGGTAATTCCTATATTCAATCAATCAACTGTGCTCATTATCGCAACGAATGATATCCGAAACAATCTGCGCCCATTTGCTAAAATCCGCGCCATCAAAGCATCTGCGCCCATCTGCTAAAATCTGCGCCATC
>JAEYRC010000231.1 GCA_023409675.1 Bacteroidota bacterium | reverse complement strand
CTTTAAAGAATTCCAGGGAACTTAAGGCATGAATTTTGTTTAGGTTTATTGTAAATTATTTAAACAAATTATTAAAGCTACTTTTTAATTATTAAAGCTACTTTTTATGAAACAACAGATTTTATCTTATGGGAAAAAGGCGATAGCCGTCCTGAGCATGACAGCCGTTATGATGAGCTGCGATAAAGACGACGACGCGATGGAAGACCCCCGGGGCACGATTTCCGACATCGTAGTCAATAATCAGAATTTCAGCCGGCTGGAAGAAGCGGTCGTTAAAGCCAATCTGCAAAACACCCTTTCCGGCGCCGGACCTTTTACGGTTTTTGCACCCAATAATGATGGTTTTGATGCTGCTGGTATCAGTTCTGCCGTAATCGGCAGCCTGTCTGCGGACGACCTGGAGCGCATTCTTCTATACCACACCTTGGGCGCGCAGATCAGCTCGGCGGACGTTCCTGCCGGACCAAATGCCAAAGTAGTTACAGCAGGCGGCGACTCGGTGTTTGTCACCCGTAATGCTTCCGGTGTATATATAAATGGCGTTATGGTTGCACAGGCTGATGTAACAGCCGATAATGGAACCATTCATGTGATTGAATCTGTGCTGATGCCGCCGTCCGGCAACCTGGTGGAAACCGCAATGGCGCCGAATAGCGGACTCGACAGCCTGGTTAAGGCGATCGTTCGCGCCAATAATGCACCGGGTGGCAATCCCGACCTGATCGCCACGCTGCAAAATACCACGCTGACGGTATTTGCCCCCACCAATGCCGCCTTCACCAACCTGCTGACCGCTCTCCAACTTAATGATATCGACCAGATTCCGGTAGAAACCCTGCTTGCCGTACTGTATTACCACGTTGTTCCCGGTAGAGCTTTTTCATCTGACCTTAGCAATGGTAATCTTGCCATGCTTGCCGGTGGAAACGCTACCGTTAACCTAAGCAATGGCACCGGTGGCGCGCCGACCATTACCGGAAATGGAAACGGTGGAACCAACGCGAACATTATTGCCACAAATAAAATGGCTGAAAATGGTGTAGTGCATGTAATCGACGCGGTGTTGTTACCATAAATAAAGAATTATACGAAGATTGAATTAAAACTGTAATTTGGGGTTGTTTAAATACAACCCCATTTTTTTAAACATGCGAAGCTTTTCCATTTCCGAACTCTCCCGCTATACCGGTGTAAAAGCACATACCATCCGTATATGGGAGCAGCGCTACAATGCCCTGCAGCCTGAACGTTCGGATGGGAATACCCGATATTACAGTGGAGAGCAGTTGCGCAGGCTGCTGAACATCGTGAGCCTGATCGACCGGGGACATAAAATTTCGGAGTTAGGAAGACTGTCAGACAGCGCTTTATTTGAAGCGGTCAGCAAATTCATTGAACAGGAAGATTTTCCTGAAAACAGTCCGGAGTATTTCATCACCCAGATGGTCTCTGCCGGAATGACAATGGATGAGGTATATTTTGAAAAATTGTTTGCTACCTGTGTTGTTCGTTTTGGTTTGAAGCAAACCTATATCCAGATAATTCACCCCCTGCTTGTACGAATTGGGTTGATGTGGTCGGCAGATGCTATGCCGCCCTCTAATGAACACTTTATCAGTAACCTTATCCGGCAAAAACTGTTTTCCGCTATTGATGCATTGCCGCCGCCCAAAAACAGCACCGATTCGTGGTTACTGTTTCTGAAGGAAGATGAATTTCATGAGCTGGGGCTGTTGCTGGCTAATTACCTGATCCGGCAGGCTTCGCGGCCGGTTATCTACCTGGGTCCTAATGTTCCGTTTATCGCATTAACTGAAACCATTCATCAGGTAAATCCGAAGAACCTGCTGTTTTTTGTCGTACGCAAGGAAAATCCCGAAGACCTGCAACGCTATATTGAAGAGCTGTCGGGTATCTTCAGCGGCAACCATATTTATTTTGCCGCTGATGCTGAGTTGGCCGGATCACTGACCTTTCCCGCTGAATGTTCCTGGTTAAGTTCCGCCGATCAACTTACCCATATACTTGACCGTTAGAGGGTTCCTGCCGCGAATAATCCATTTATAGATACCGGTCATTCAAGCCCTTTCCCATTTTGATCATCGGAATAATTTTCATCATACGCTGTTGCCGTGTTTCTTCACGCTTTGCCTCACTAATGTATAAAACATAGTCTTTTTGTTTGGAGGGGCTCAATTTTTCAAAAGCGACTTTCAATGTGCTATCCGCATCAAAATAGGTCTTTAGCAGATCGGGCAACTCCAATGGCAGATCACGTTCGGGTTTATAGTGCTTTCCCAACTGCTCATTTTTGATGGCTTCCTCTACATATTGTTTCAACACCTGCAAGTCAGGAATTTCACCGGGATGAATCTTCCATTGCCGGAGCGCTTTGGTTTTACCTTCCTGCGCGTTGATGAGCAGTTTACGGGAGTCCTTCAACAAAACGCCCTGGTAAAACCAGATGGCCAGATGATTTTTGAACGGCGCAATGCCCACAATATTTTTACCATTGAAGGTAAACACCGGAATTCCCCATTTGATCGTTTCCTGCATCCCGGTTTCTAAGAGCACCGGCTTTATTCGGGCGATCAATTCATCCCACTGTGCGTAATCTGTCATAATGAATAATCAGATGTATTAAACCGGTTGACCTTTACGGTCCTTAGCGGTCGTAAGTGAATAGGATAATTATCAGATGGAATATGGATTTTCCGGCCCGGATTTATTGTTGGTGGTGTTCAGTCGCCCTATAGCAGATCGAATCAGCGCATAACCACTAAGGATCAACACAATGCCTGAAGCGAGAAAAAGATAGTCATAAACCGACAAACCCTCCAACTCATAAACATGATGAATGCCCAGAATATGATGGTCGATAACGCCTTCAACAAGATTAAATATTCCCCATCCCATAATAAGGCTTCCCCAGAAGGCTCGACCCGACCAGGGTACATCGTGCTGCCTGCCGGCATTCCACAGCAGTTTAATGGATATAGCAGTGGATATCCAGGTTAGTAAATGAAAAAATCCATCCCAAACCATACTGGTTTTTACATTCACCAGATCGTTCTGGGGAAGTTTTCCGGAAAGCATACTGTGGAACTGAAAGATCTGGTGAAAGATGATGCCATCCAAAAATCCGCCCATACCGATACCCATCAGGGTGCCTGCTGCAATCAGCGGTTTTACGTTCATAGTTTACTGTTTTTTGAGGAGGATAATCCGCCCCGGTATATCAGGTACACGATAATTGCAAATATTATAAAGGGTACAATGGAGATACCCAGGTTAAAATAAAAATCTGGTCCGAAGAGCAGCGCTCTTATGCGAACAGCGGAATCCGTAGAACAGAACGGACAAGCGTAAACTGGCACGACCGCTAATAACAGGATCATAAGCAATAAAGCACGCATATCCTCAGGTTTTAAAATGAAGGCATAAAAAATATGCCATTTGCCGGAATCAGGTTATACCTGCTCGCACGTTGAATCCCATATTCCGATCTGCCGACCATCTGCCTCCACCCTTGATCATTAAAAAAATAGCGGCCAGCAACATACTCATATCTGTTCTGCTGTCGTGAAGCATTTTCCATATTCCTTCATTCATCAATATCGGCAGCTTCGTAGTGATCAACGCCATCAGCATAATTATCATCAGTATGCCGGCTGCTGCCCGCGTAGCCAATCCGGCAAGAATCAGCAACCCGCACAGGACTTCAAAAAATCCCACGAAACTTCCCAGGAATTCAGGAGCCGGAAGTCCAATCTTTTCAAATCTTCCCGCGCCCCGGCTGTCGGGGAATAAGAATTTCTGAACACCTTCAGAAGTAAATACAATACCCATCATCAGCCTGATCAGCAGGGTGGCCGGATCATTATCGGTCCTGAAGAATTTTTTCACTGTTCAGCGATTTTTACTCATTATAAAATCATGTCTTCATCCACCTGCCAGGTCATCGGAGCAAGATAATCTTTCAGTCGCAGAACCTTTCGGGGTACTATTGAATCTGTTTTCACCCTTATGATTTCATCCTCCACCCCCTTGTGTTTAACAATTCGTTTCTGCTGTACAAAATCGTAATGGTATTCCTCCACTTCTCCTGATGCCCGGTGCAGCGAGTATACTGTTGCATCAGTCAGTACGAATTCATTCTGCGTTAACCTGAAGGAATATGTATATGTAGTGCTATACCAACTGCCACTGTGCATGAAATTACGGAAGCGGATCAACAGGCAGCCATCGCGGATAAGCAACGCGTCAAAGGGATCATCGTGGTTAGGATCGTAATGCGAAAGGATAAAGGAATTGTGTTGATCATGCAGCAGGTAGGTATCGGTCAGCGTATCCATCAACAGCACCAACAGTATCCTGGGCTTGGTGTACACTGTATCTTCCGGTGAGCTCACATCCGGAAGATATACGCTGTCTATACCCTGAAAAACAGCTGCCAGATCGGGCGTTCCGTCATTATTCAGGTCTCCGCGCTGCTGATGAAGCAGGGTATACCCCGGGGGAAGAAACGCTTCAATATGCTTACCCTTTTGTGGCAGTACAGGATATTCATATTCCCGGGCGCTTACCGACAGCGATAGCATTACAACAATTATAAATAATAACTTCTTCATTTTCGCGTACTTGTGGTAACGGAAATGGATAATCGAAGAACATCATTGGGGTATTCAGGTATACAGCGATGTGTTGGCCTGAATCATCTTTTCACATATTCCGATGTTACCGGGTGCAGACCAGCATCAATATAGGAAAATTACGGTTGAGGCG
>JAEYRC010000166.1 GCA_023409675.1 Bacteroidota bacterium | reverse complement strand
ATAATCCTTCCTCGATATTTTTCATACTGTTGGCAAAGGAGATCCTGATACAATCGGGTTCACCGAAAGCAGAACCCGTAACGGTGGATACATGACCCGTATTGAGCAGATACATACAAAGGTCATCCGCATTTGCGATGAGCTCCGAACCCGCTTTGCGACCAAAATAATGGGTTACTACGGGAAAAACATAGAAGGCTCCATCCGGCTCAACACAGCGCAGACCCGGAATTTCATTCATTAATGCGCTAATGCGCTGCTTTCTGTTTTCAAACTCCTTAACCATATCAAAGGTTGGCTTAAGGTCGCTGGTCAGGGCGGTTATTGCTGCCCGTTGTGTAATGGCACAGGTTCCGCTGGTGAACTGACCCTGAAGTTTTTCACAGGCTTTAACCACCGCGGGATCTGCAGCAAGATACCCCAGGCGATAGCCTGTCATTGCGAAACCTTTACTCAGCCCGTTAATAATGATAACACGGGGCTTTATGGTTTCGAAAGCGGCAATACTTTCATGGCCGCCGATATAATTAATGTATTCATATATTTCGTCGGACAGGATAAATACCTGTGGATATTTTTCAAAAACCTTTACAAGTTGTTCGAGTTCCTGGCGGGTATACACCCCTCCTGTTGGATTGGAAGGGGAGGAGAAGATAAATAGTTTGGTCTTTTCGCTGAGTGCGGCATCCAGTTCTTCCGGTGTGATCTTATAGCGGTTCTCAAAACTGGTCCGAACCAGCTTTACTACCCCACCCGACAGTTTGACGATTTCAGAATAGGTAACCCAGTAAGGTGTAGGGATCACCACTTCGTCGCCATCCGATACCACCGCCATAACGGCATTGGCGAGGCTCTGTTTGGCACCGGTAGATACGATGATATTTTCCGGGGCATAGTCAAGGTTATTATCGCGTTTGAATTTCTCACAAACCGCCGTACGCAGATCGGGGTACCCGGCAACCGGGGGATAATGGCTAAAATTATCATCAATGGCCTTCTTTGCTGCTGTTTTGATATGTTCCGGCGTATCAAAATCAGGTTCACCGAGGCTCAGGTCGATAATATCGATGCCTTTTGCCCGGAGTTCCCGGCCAAGTTTGGCCATTTTAAGCGTTTCAGGTTCATTAAACAGGTCAAGACGCGATGATAAGTTCATGATGGTGTTACTTGAGAATTGAGTTTTTTAAATAGATCCACTTTAGCGGCGTGAAGTTAAATCCTAAAAACTGCACAACCAAAGACTGTTATCCGGATAACTTTGTACAGAATCAATCCTGCCATATCATCCGCAAAATCCTTTGTCATTCAAGGCACTTTACAACAATTTTTCCGCTTCCACAGCCGTTTTCAGACCGGCTCCCATGCCTTCAATTTGCATTAGGGAATATGGTTGAAAACCCTATCTTTGCCAACTCTAAAAAATAAACATCTTGCTATGAGAGCTTTGGTTAGCATTTTTGCTGCATTACTGATCGCTATTTCTCTGTACCAGCTTTCCTTTACCTGGTTTGTGAACCGACACGAAAGTGCCATGGAAGAGCGGGTTCAAAAGGAAATCGACCGACTTTACCCTTCTTCTGCAACAAAATATGCTGATAATAAAGAACTTGCCTCCCGCTACCAGGATACCATTAACGTTGCATACCAGGAGCGCTTGAGAGAAGTTCTCGACAGTACACAGGACACTAAAATTACCTGGTGGGGACAATCCTATCAGAAAGCAAAAGAGAGTGAATTGCTGCTGGGGCTTGACCTCCAGGGTGGTATCAACGTTACGCTGGATGTCGCGCTCGACGGTCTGATCCGCGGCCTGGCCAATGACCCCAAAGACAGTTCACTGAACTCAGCCATAGCTGAAGCCCAGCGCCGTAAACTTGCGAGTGATCAGAATTTCATTGATATCTTCGGATCAGCTTATAAAGATCTGTATCCGGCTAAAAAGCTTGCGCCCCTATTTGCCAATACCACCCGCAATAAACTTAGCATCAATGCTACTGATGAGCAGGTTTTAGCCTTTATCCGTGAGCAGGGTACAGCTGCCATGACCCAAACCTACCAGGTTATTTCCCGCCGGATCGACAAATTTGGAGTAGCTCAGCCGAATATCAATCTGGATGAAAATAAAGGGATCATTACGGTAGAACTTGCCGGTGCAACGGATGCCGAGCGCGTCAGACGCTATCTTCAATCAACCGCTAATCTTCAGTTCTGGGAAGTATATACGTTAAATGAACCGGCCATGATGGCTGGATTTTCAAATGCCATCACCGCGCTTGATGCCTATGAAAAAGCCCGTGGAACAGATACAGTTCGCCAGGATACTACCGGCCTCAATGCCGATTCCCTGGCTACTGCAGGGTTAATGAACAATCCGCTGCTGAAAATATTTCAACCTGCACAACCTTTCCAGGATGAAACCGGAAGACAATCTTATGGAGCAGTCTTAGGTTATGCCGCCATTCGCGATACGGCCAGGATCAATGAATACTTCCGTTTGCCCGCGGTAAAAAACAGTTTTCCGGGAAATGCCCGCTTTCTATGGGGCAAACAGGAACGTGATGAAGAAGGAAAACCGGTTACCTTCTTACCGCTCTACGCCATCGAAACCATCCCCGGTAAAGATGGATCCAATCTGGAAGGAGAGGTAATTGAATCAGCCGATCAGAGTTTCGATCCTATTACCAATGATGTATTGGTGACCATGAATATGAACACCGCCGGTGCACGGGTTTGGGCCAATATGACCGAGCGTTCTGCCCGCGAGCGCAAACCCATTGCTATTGTGCTGGATGATATCGTTTACTCAGCGCCTATCGCCAGTGAGCGCATAGAAGGCGGAAGCTCTCGGATTACCATGGGAAGAGGAAGCGCCAATAACCGTCAATTGGTGGTGGAAGAAGCCCAGGATCTGGCAAATATCCTCAAATCCGGTAAACTTGAAGCCCCTGCACGGATTGTACAGGAGCAAGTTGTAGGCCCTACCCTTGGCCAGGAAGCAGTGAACGGTGGTATCATGTCGTTCATTATTGCATTTGCGGTGATCTTTATCCTAATGCTGGTCTATTATAATACCAGTGGTATTGTAGCCAATATCGCGCTCATCCTAAACCTGCTGTTCACCTTTGGTATTCTCAGTGCGATGAATGCCACGCTGACCGCTGCGGGTATTGCGGGTATCGTACTAACGATAGGTGTTGCCGTGGATACGAATGTGGTAATTTTCGAGCGTATTAAAGATGAACTGCGCCGTGGTTTAAGCCATGAGCAAGCCGTTAAAGCGGGTTATAGATTATCCCTGCCTCCGGTGATCGATGCCAACATTACCAGTCTGTTAACGGCGATCATTCTGTTTACCTATGGTTTGGGCCCGATTCTCGGATTTGCCACCACACAAATCATTGGTATCCTGATGGCCATGTTTACCGGAATCCTGGTATCCCGTGTGATCACTGACGCCTATACCAATAAAACCCGGCACTTTAAATATTTCACGTCTGTTTCTAAAAGCTGGTTTAAAAATGCCAATTTCCAGTTCATCAAATACCGGAAATACGCTTATATGCTTTCCGGAATTATTTTACTGCTCGGACTGGGAACCATATTCAATGGTTTTAAACAGGGCGTGGAATTCAGCGGTGGCCGCAGTTTCATTGTTAAGTTTGATGCACCGCAAAGTTCTGAAGATATCAGGGCTTCACTGCAGGATGTGTTCAATGAATCACCTATTGTTAAAACCTATGGAATCAGCAACAACCAGTTCGATATCACGACGGATTACCTGATCAACCAGGAAGGACTGGCTACGGATTCCATGGTGCGCAATACCCTGTTTACAGGCCTGAAGTCCTATCTGCCGGAAAACCTCACGGCGGAGGAATTTGCTAAAAATCATATTCTGCAAACTAAGCGGGTTGACCCAACCATTTCTGATGACCTTAAGAATGGCGCTAAATGGGCGACTTTCTGGTCGGTGCTGGTCATGGCGCTGTACATCTTTATCCGTTTCCGCGACTGGAGATATTCAATGGGAGCTATCGTAGCTCTGATCCATGATGTGTTGGTCATCCTGATCGTGTTTTCCTACTTCAAGGATATTGTGCCCTTCCCGCTGGAAATTGACCAACATTTCATTGCCGCGATATTAACGGTAATCGGGTTCTCGATCAATGACACGGTAATTATCTATGACCGGATCCGGGAGGATTCGAGAAACCTTAAGGGTGTTGACAAGGCCACTATTATCAATGGTGCTATCAACAAAACCCTGAGCAGAACGATCATGACCTCGCTCACGGTGTTCCTGACCCTGCTGGTGCTGTTCCTGGTGGGCAGCGAGGTAACCCGTGGTTTTGCATTCGCGATGCTGATCGGGGTAATCACCGGTGCATACTCTACCATCTTTGTAGCAGCACCGATCCTGATTGATGTGGCCAAAGGAAGACCCCTGGGCGACACTAACCTGGCTGCACAGAACGACCCGGTTGTAAGAAAACCTGTAGGCGTTAAATAATTTAACTAGACGTAAACAAGAAAGGCCGGTATCCTTAAGATGCCGGCCTTTTATATTCTATATAATGTTGAATGCGGATTATACAGTTAGCGGAAGAATCAGCTCAGGAGATCATACCGCGAAGGAGGTACCGCAACCGCAGGTTTTACTGGCATTTGGATTGGAAAACGTGAATCCGCGGGCGTTCAGGCCGTCATGCCATTCAATCTGCATATCCTGTAAATACATTTCATGTGCCGGATTCATCAGGTAGTGTATCCCATCTGCTTCATAGAGAACATCTCCTGGCTGCTGTTCATCAAAACCCAGGATGTACGATAATCCTGAACATCCACCTCCTTTCACGCCTACCCGTAATTTTGTGGCTGAATTGAAATCCGGCGC
>JAEYRC010000137.1 GCA_023409675.1 Bacteroidota bacterium | reverse complement strand
GTATTATACTGGTCAGCGCCGAAAGGATCCATTGCCGCTTTTAAAGTGAGGTGAAAATGCCTGCCATCTTCGGGAAAAATATAGTAGGGCGTAAGATCGGTGCCACCGCCAAACCAGCTGTCTACTTTTTCGCCATTGCCATCATAGCGCTCGAAATAGCGCCAGTTGGCATGAACCGTGGGCACGAATGGGTTAAGCGGATGAATAACGAGTGACAGTCCGCAGGCAAAGAACCGGCTTTCCTCCACACCAAATGCCTGTTGCATCGCTTCCGGGAGCTTTCCTTCAACCGCGGAAATGTTCACTCCGCCCTTTTCAAATACCTTTCCATCAGCAATAACACGGGTAATACCTCCGCCGCCCTCCGGCCGCTCCCAGCGGTCTTCTTTAAACCGCGCCAAACCATCTTCTGCCTCCAGTGAGGAGCAGATCCGGTTTTGAAGGTCCTGCAGGTAAGTATAAAAAGTGTCTTTAATTTCCATGAATGCGTGTTTAAACGTAAGGGGAATCCCGAACAGGTATCCCCGTTATGTCAGAAAAGCAGTCAGCGTAAAACCTGGTGCACAGTCCAGCTATTGGGCTGGTTTATTCGTTACCGCTTCCGTATTCTTTTACCGTATCCACGAAGGCGCGTGCATGATCCACGGGTACATTCGGTAAGATACCATGGTCCAGGTTGGCGATATACCGCGTAGTGCCAAAGGCATCAATCATTTCACGGGTAGCTTTCCGGATCTCTTGTATCGGAGAAAGCAATCTGGCCGGATCAAAATTACCCTGGAGGGTTACCTGGTTGCCCGCGAATTCACGTGCTAACCCGGCTTTGATACACCAGTCGATGCCTAATCCGCTGGCGCCGGAAGAAGCCATAGTTTCCAGTGCAAACCAGGCGCCTTTTGCAAAGATAATAACCGGGCAAAGGTCCTTTACCCCCGCAACGATCTGCTGAATATAAGGGTAGGAGAAAATTTCAAAATCAGCCGGACTTAACAGTCCGCCCCATGAATCAAATACCTGTACCACATCCGCACCGGCCTTCACCTGTCCGCGAAGGTATTCGATGGTGGTATCCGTGATCATCTGCAACAGCTTATGCGCTGTTTCAGGCTGCTGGTAACAAAATGCCTTGGCTTCATCGAAGGTCTTTGATCCTTTCCCCTGTACCATGTAACAAAGCAAAGTCCAGGGCGCACCGGCAAATCCGATCAGCGGTACACGGCCATCCAGTTTAGCTTTGGTCATAGCCAGCGCATCAAAAACATAATGCAGGCGGTCGGCCACATCCGGAATCGCCAGACGAGCCAGGTCGGGTTCCCCTTTTACCGGGTCGGGCAACAGCGGTCCTTTCCCTTCAACCATCTGTACTTCCAGGCCCATTGCCTGCGGCACCACCAGGATATCGGAAAAGATAATGGCTGCATCAACACCCACCTGATCAACGGGTTGAATGGTGATCTCTGAAGCCAGTTCAGGATTTTCGCAACGTTCAAAGAAACTGTATTTGGCTTTCAGTTTCATATAGTCTGGCAGATAGCGGCCTGCCTGGCGCATCATCCACACCGGTGGCCTATCCAGTTCCGCACCCTTCAGCGCTTTTAACAGCAGGTCATTTTTCAAATTGCTCATAGACTTTATTAATTAAGATAAGTTTGTTTATTCGAATAGGTATAATACCTGATAACCGTTTCTATCATGGCTTCCTGCGATGTCGACTCACTTTCTATCACCGGCACTGCCGTAAATTTTTCAAGACACCGGGAGGTGGTGCTGCCAATAGAAAATACCACTGTGCCTGGCCGGGTGTTGTTCGATTTGAAAAAGCTTTCCACAGCGGATGGACTGAAAAACAGCACACCGTCATAGGTATCGGGTACAGTTTGGCTGATACTATCGGTATGGTATACCCGACATTCTGTGAAGGGGATACCGGACTCCCGTAAACGGTCGGGCAGCGTGTCCATCCGTTTATTGCCGCAAAAAAACAGGGGATCGGCCACTGGTATAGCGGTTATAATATCAGCAAGAGCGGCAGCGTAAGGAGCGGTGGCCTTTATCTTATCTTTCCCGAAACAGGCGGCAATGACTGCTGCGGTAGCCGGTCCGATACAATAGATATCCCAGTCGGGTTTATGTCCCTGCAACAGGGCCTTCACTGCCTGTACCGCATTGGAACTGGTGAAGATGACTGTTCGCTTTTCTGTTTGCCATTGTTGCATGGCCGTTCGCAACGGAAGATCATCGATATAACGGATAGCAATAAACGGAATACAGGTAAGTTGAATTCCCCGATCGGATGCTCTGCGCACCAGGTCATCATCCAGTATTTTAGTGCTAAGCACCTTTTTGGGAAGTATTTCCATTATTCATTGCGGCTATAATTTCCGAAGCTCCCTGCTTAAGCAATTCCGCTGCTGCCCGCTTCCCGGTGTCATCAGCCTGGGAGAGTGGGTCCGTCAGGGTTATATTGAGCTGCCTGTCGCCCGAAGGGCTGCAGACATTCCCTTTAAAATAAAGTGTATCATCTTTAATGGTGGCCAGCGCGCTGATCGGTGTTGAACATCCGCCCATGAGCATATGCAAAAATTCCCGTTCATTGCGGGTACAGCATGCCGTGTCAGCATCATTGATCGGCAAACAGGCCTCGAGACAATACGGATCGTTGCTGCGGCAAACGACCATAATCGCTCCCTGTGCCGGAGCCGGTAACATCCAGTCGAGCACCATACTGTTTGGCGGTCGCAAACCAATCCGGTCTAAACCTGCCAAAGCGAAAATAGCACCCTGCCAGGAGGACTCTGCCAGCTTTCGCAGTCGGGTATTCACATTACCGCGCAGGTTAACGATGTCATGTGTAGGGTAACGCCCCAGCCATTGCGCTTTGCGGCGAATGCTGCTGGTAGCAATAACAGCTGGTGTTTCAGCCGATTGGAGGAAATCCGTTCCATAGGAATATACCAGCAGGTCCTGAACAGGTCCGCGGGCTAATACAGCCGCCTGGCTGATCCCTTCAGGAAGCTGAACGGGAACATCTTTCATGGAATGCACCGCAATATCAATATGATTGTTTAGCAGGGCGATATCCAGGCTGCGGGTAAATACCCCCTGCACGCCCATGGCATAAAGCGGTGTTTTTAAATCAAGATCACCCTCGCTTTTGATCGGAACCAGTTCAACAGGGTGACCAGAATTTTCCAGCAGCTTTTTCACTTCTGTTGCCTGCCATAGGGCAAGCTGACTTTCCCTGGTGCCGATGCGGATCGTTTTTCGCATAATGCTTAATTTTCGCAGGGGTCAAAATAATCATTGAAAGCCTGAAGGTACTGACAACCACGGTGGTTCTGCAGGCGCATTTTTATCGCCATGCCGTTGATGGCTTTTTGAATATTCCGGGGATCTGAAAAAGAGGATGACCGGAACGGATGATTTGGATGGTATATACTCAGGAAAACCGGATCGGTATTGATTTCCTGTAATTTCAGTTTCAATAATTTCAGGGCCGGAACAAAACGCCGGCCTTCCTGCCATTCGAAAAACTCAGCCATATGTTCGGCAATGATTTTTCGGGCTTTGGGAACTTCCGCTTCACGTTTTTTAAGGGTCTGATCTTTCAGCCTTGATAATTCATCCACATTCACCACCGTAACCTTTTCGAAATCACTTACGCCCGCTTCAACATTGTAGGGGATCGATAAATCGATGATCAGCTTAGTACAGGTAGCGGAAAAATGTTCTTTCAAAATGGTGGGTGCACTGGCGTTGGTAGCCACCAGAATGATATCGGCCTTACGGATATGTTCAGGCAACTGATCCAGGGTGGCATGATCTACATTCAGCTGCGCGGCCAGTTCAGCGGCTTTCTCCGGGCTGCGGTTGATCAGGGTGATGCGCTGGGTATCGAGATAATCAATAATATTTTTACAGGTATTCCTTCCAATTTTTCCAACACCTACCAGCAGGATATTTTTTTCGTGGATATCGCGTACATATTCCCGGATATATTGCACGGCACTGAATGAAACAGAAACTGTCCCATCACTGATCGCCGTTTGATTTTTGATGGTTTTAGACGATTGCAGTACGGCATTCACCAGGCGTTCGGTAAAGGCTCCGATAAAGCCGCGTTTTTTCGAAAATCCTACAGCCATTTTTATCTGGCCTACAATTTCATAATCACCGAGGATCTGTGAATCCAATCCTGCCCCTACTTCAAAAAGATGCTGAACGGCCTGCTGACCTTTACTGGTGTAGGCCAGTTTGCGAAATGTTTCAACGCTGCCACGGGTTTGGGTACAAAGCAGTTCTATCAGATCATTGATGTTATGGGCAAAACCATAGATCTCGGTGCGGTTACAGGTCGACAATACAAACAATTCCTGAATACCATAGGAGGGAGCCTGTTGTAACAGGGTTTCATATTGTTCGTCATTAATGGCAAAATCACCCCGGATACCGGCCTCACTTTTCTTGTAGTTGATCCCAGCTATAAAAAATCCGGATATGTCCTGAGTCGTTATTCCAACCATTTCAACCTGCTGCTTTTGCGGCTACAAAAGTACTCCCTGTGCCTTTGTAAACAGCATTTAAATGTCATTGCACTGTCAAAATAAAAGTTGATTTTTATCAGCTCTGTCAACAAAATTTGTGCTGCTGGTCATATTTTAATGATGTTGGTCACCATTTGCTGTTAAGCGCTCAAGCTTGATTACTTTTGCTGCTTATGGAAAACACTAAAAGGCGGGGGATCGTTCTGATGAACCTGGGATCTCC
This sequence comes from Bacteroidota bacterium, assembly GCA_023409675.1. Lineage (GTDB taxonomy): Bacteria > Bacteroidota > Bacteroidia > Chitinophagales > Chitinophagaceae > Flavitalea. The sequence continues at coordinate 3,756 of JAEYRC010000137.1, read as the reverse complement.
GGATTCTACCGCTGTACCGGATGTGCGTCGCTACCTGATGGAATTCCTGATGGATGGCCGGGTAATTGACAAGCCTTTAATTTTCCGCGCGTTGCTGGTGGGCGGAATCATCGTTCCGTTCCGGGCGCCAAAATCAGCGGAAGCGTATAAAAAGATCTGGACAGAAAGAGGTTCGCCGCTGATTTTCCTGACTGAAGACCTCCGCACCGAACTGCTGCGATCCATATCCGCGCCAATATCAATTGCTATGCGCTATGGCAATCCGACGGTTGAGCAGGCTTATGCGGCTATGCTGGAAGCTGGCGTGGAAGAGGTGATCGCGGTGCCACTCTATCCGCATTATGCGATGTCGAGTTATGAAACCGCTGTTGAACATGCCCGCAGCATTCATCGTAAAGGAGCTTATCCGTTTTCGCTTGAATTTATTAAACCGTTTTACCGCGAACCCGATTATATCGACAGCCTGGTCGAAAGCATCCGACCTTATATTCAGCAAAAGCCCGATCATATCCTGTTCAGCTATCATGGCATTCCCGAGCGGCATGTTCAGAAAAGTGATCCTACCGGCAACCATTGTTTAAACCGTAGCGATTGCTGTTCGGTATCCTCTCCGGCTCATGCCACCTGCTACCGGCATCAATGTTTCAAAACTACAGAACTGCTGGCGGAAGCGCTGGAACTGCAACCCGGAACGTACAGCACTTCGTTCCAGAGCCGGCTGGGCAGGGATGAATGGCTGAAACCCTATACGGCGAACCGACTGGAAACCTTTCCGGGGGAAGGCGTGAAAAAACTGGCAGTGGTTTGTCCGGCCTTCGTCAGCGACTGCCTTGAAACCATTGAAGAGATCGGGCAGGAAGGCCGTGAAAGTTTCCTGCATGCCGGTGGAGAAGAATTTACACTGATTCCCTGCCTGAATATTCAGCCGAAGTGGGTACAAACCCTGTCTGACTGGCTCGGGCAAGCCCTGGAAGGCAGACGGGAAATGTTATTATCCTGATCATGTATCTATACCTGAAAGCCCTGCATATAATTTTTATCGTAACCTGGTTCAGCGGTATGTTTTATATCGTTCGGCTTTTTATCTACAATACTGAAGCGGAAGAAAAGCCGGAACCCGAACGCGGGATTTTGCGCCGGCAATATACCCTCATGATCCGCCGCCTCTGGTTTGGAATTACCTGGCCCTCGGCTGTGCTCACCCTCATCTTCGGATCCTCACTCTGGTACTCCATGAGCAGTACCCCGGATTGGCTTGTTCTTAAGCTGATTTTTGTGGCCGCTTTGTTCGCATATCACTTTTCACTGCATCATCTGTACAATGCCCAGCGACAGGAACGGTTTAAATACAGCAGTCAGCAACTGCGGATATGGAATGAGGTGGCGACCGTTTTTCTGGTAGCCATTGTTATGCTGGTTGTGGTTAAACAGCAAATGAGCCTGGTATGGGGATTGGCCGGATTGGCGGGGCTGATCATAATATTGATGAGTGCGATATCTATATATCGCCGGCTGCGCAAATAACGCCGTAAGGCTACCGGAAGAAACCACAACGAATCCTGAAAATGGATCTGGAAAGGCAACGATTACCGGCTATCTTCCCCGTATTCATTTAGCCGGAGATGATCTACATTCCGGAACCGGGAACTGTTTTCCTGTTTTTGGTGCGCTGGGATGGTGTTGGGAATTTGTAGATTCTACCGGCCAACGTTGATATCAGAAAATCACATTATATGTTCAGGCATAGTGGAGCATCGCGTACCTATTCGCATAATTTAAATATCGCGTCTTTATTGTCGTTTGTAGCAGGACTGGTGAATGTAGCCGGATTTTTAGCCGTTCAGCGGCTGACGACCAATGTAACGGGTCACTTCGCTTTTTTTGTGGATGAAGTGTTCAAGCTGAATTTCCGGGAGGGGCTGCATTACTTCTTATTTATTGTCTTTTTCTTCATGGGATCCTTTTTCTCTAACCTCTCGATTGAACTCGTTTCAAAAATCAATGACCGTCATATTTACCGCTTTCCCATCCTGGTGGAAAGCCTGATCCTGCTTGGGGTAGCTGTAGCGGGCCAGCAACTGATCGTGCATGCCCCTAATGCCATAGCTTTCGCGCTGCTTTTTGCCATGGGTTTGCAAAACTCTCTGGTCACCACTATTTCCAATTCTATTGTGCGTACAACTCACCTGACCGGACTGTTCACTGACCTGGGTATCGATCTTTCGCAATTATTTTTTTATAAGCAAAAAAGGCAGAAGGTAAAATTGTATGCCTCCATAAAACTTCGGCTGACGATCATTAGTTTTTTCTTCCTGGGGGGAATTATGGGAGGTGTGTTTTATTCAGCCATAAATATCAATGTTCTGCTGATCGCGGTGATTTTATTGCTAACCGGATTGATCTATGACGATATCAAATTAAAGATAAGCGCGCGGATCAATAATTTTCGTAATAATGAGCCAGACTGAGTTTTCCGATTTTGGGGAGTGCGCTCACTTTAGCAGAATCCTTAAGGTATCCGCTTGTCAGGCAAAAAAAAGCCTCCGTTGCGGAGGCTTACTATAGGGCGAAAGACTATTGTTTTTCGTTCGGGAATGGTGTTTTCAAAGGAATGGAAAAGCGTTTGGTCTTAACACAGGTGATATCGGCGATTAAAAACGGGACAATAACAATTAATACTTTTTCAAAATTTTTCAGAAAAAAAAGGAAAGGGGAGTAGGACTACTCCCCTTTATTAACCCCTAAACCCTAAACCGTAGAAAAAGAATTAATACTATTTTATGTAAAATGCCATTCGTCAAAAAACTGGTTTCCGATACAAAATACATCATCGGAATATGCCGGAGATAATCCATAAACTATGCCAAAAAAGAAATCCGGTCAGATTTTTGGCTAAGGTTAAACCATTAGGAAGGCCTGATCTGACAATTTCATGACAGAAAACGCCTGTTTTTCGGCCCCATATCCAATGCTCTTGCTGCGCTGAATTCTTATATGGGAAATCGTTAACTTTGCACTCTTTTTTTCATTCTTTCTTATTATATATGGCGGTCAGATACAAAGAATTTTCACAATTGAATTTACCGGCTCTTGAAAAGGAGATCCTGGAAAGCTGGCAATCGGAAAAAACCTTTGAAAAAAGTGTTGCGATCCGCGAAGGTGCACAACCCTTTGTATTTTATGAAGGTCCTCCCAGTGCCAATGGCCTTCCGGGTATTCACCATGTTATCTCCCGTACCCTGAAAGACCTGGTCTGCCGTTATAAAACCATGCAGGGTTTCCAGGTAAAACGAAAAGGGGGCTGGGACACCCATGGTTTACCGGTGGAATTGGGCGTGGAAAAAATGCTGGGGATAACCCGGGAAGATATCGGTAAATCGATCTCTGTTGCTGATTACAATGAAACCTGCCGCCGTGAGGTGCTGAAATACAAGGATAAGTGGGATGATCTTACCCGTAAAATGGGTTACTGGGTGGATCTTGACAAGCCCTATATCACTTTCGAAAATGACTATATTGAAACCCTCTGGTGGATACTTTCAGAATTATATAAGAAAGGTTTTCTGTATGAGAGTGTCAGTATTCAGCCCTATTCACCGGCTGCAGGTACCGGCCTCAGCTCACATGAACTGAACCAGCCCGGAACCTATAAAATGGTGAAGGATACATCCGCGGTGGCCATGTTTAAAGCAATCCGGAATGAACAATCAGCTTTTTTATATGAGGGGTTAACAACAGGAAGCACCAATTCTGATG
>JAEYRC010000128.1 GCA_023409675.1 Bacteroidota bacterium | reverse complement strand
CCATTACCCCGTACACCTGCTGTTTGAGCTGCTGTTTGTCTTTCAGTGTCAGCCCTTCCACCGAAATGGGCTCAAGAAAAACCGCTCTGGAACGTCCGGGCGTAATGGAAGGAAAATACCGGTAGCTCATCCGGTCATAACTGTCCAGGAATAAGACCGGCTTTAAAGGAGTCTGCGTTTCAATAGCCAGCTTGAAGGCTCCATCATAAAAAGATTTCAAGGGTTTACCGGTTTCATTGAAGGTGCCTTCGGGAAAGATAAAAATACTGATACCTTTATGTATAACTGACTTGAGTATACGAACACTGCGGGCCCGCTTCTCGGCACTGCTGCGGTCAACGGTTACGATCGCGTTACGGTAAATAAATCCGAACAGGGGTATCTTTCCGGTTTCACTTTTCCCCAAAACCCGAACGGGCTGCCGGATCGATTTCACGATCACCGGAGCATCGATATAGGAAATATGATTTGCGACAAAGATGTACTGCTGATGCTTGTCATGCGGAAAAGCGTATATATTCCGGTGACGAATCCCGATTAATAAAAACCATAGATCGCCCCAGAATGAGCAGACGCGGAAAATGAAATTTCCCCCACTAATCTTTCCAAAAAAAGATCCTATTAATACAAATGGAATGATGAGCAACATGGTAGCGATAAATGCCAGCATCGCATACACATTGTAACCCAGTAAAAGTAACCGCCTTAAAAAATGCATAATGGTAATACGCTAAACTACTTTATTTCCGGGTGTAAATGAAGCTTAGTCGCATCGGCAGGGCCAGTCACGGTCAAGATCAATACAGGTGACCAGCACCGTTGCATGCTCCGCGGCTGCCACTACGATCCTTACCCGCTGCTTATCGGAGGTGATGCCCTCCAGCGCATAGCGCGGATCACCCGTACTGCCCGTATCACTTTTAGCAAAATTGATGCTACCGGTGGTCAGAATTTCCTCCACTTCATCCTTATCGATATTACGGCATTCCATGCGGCAGCGGGCATGTTTACTATAGGTAAGCCTGGATGGATCCCTGTCGGGACCTGAGGCTGACCCGGTATCAGCATTCCGGTCCGATGGCACTTCAGAGCCGGAATAATAGTTGCGCAGCAGCAGGAAAAGGACCAGAAAAACCAGCAGTATGGCTGACAACCAGGGATTTCTGCCCTTAACGGGGCTTCGTTTCATGACACCAAAACTACGGGATTAGCCGCTTAATCCTAATTGTGTAAATTTGCAGCCTCATGATCCAGAAAAAATCAGTAGCCTTTCATACGCTTGGGTGTAAATTGAATTATTCCGAAACCTCGGCCATCAGCCGGCTGATGGAAACCGAAGGCTATGAAAAACGCGCGTTTGATGAACAGGCTGATGTTTACGTGATCAATACCTGTTCCGTAACGGAAAACGCCGACAGGGAATGCCGGCAACTGGTAAGGCGCATACAACGTAAAGCGCCCGATAGTATGGTGGTAATCACCGGCTGCTACGCGCAATTGAAACCAAAGGAGATCGCGGATATTCCAGGGGTTGACCTGGTACTTGGCGCGGCAGAAAAATTCAACATTACCACGCATCTCAATGGCCTTTCTAAAACAGATCCGACCAGGATATGCTCCTGCGATACGGCTGAAATCAGTGGTTTCAACAGTTCCTTTTCGCTGAATGACCGCACACGCACTTTTCTCAAAGTTCAGGATGGTTGCGACTATTCCTGTTCATTCTGCACTATTCCTATGGCGAGAGGAAAAAGCAGGAGCAACCGTATAGAAAAGGTAATAGAGGAAGTACAACTTCTGGCGGAAAAAGGGGTTAAAGAAATTGTGCTCACCGGGGTAAACCTCGGCGATTTTGGAAAAGGACCCAATGCGGAAAAACACAGCGAATCATTTTTTGAACTTGTACAGGAACTGGATGCGGCAGAGGGGATAGAGCGTTTCAGGATCTCTTCCATTGAACCCAACCTGCTCACGAATGAAATTATCGAATTTGTAAGCACCAGTAAACGTTTTATGCCGCATTTTCACATACCGCTGCAGAGTGGAAGCAATAAAATTTTGGGAATGATGCGACGCCGGTACAAACGTGAACTTTATGCTGACCGGGTAGCACTGATCAAATCCATAATGCCGCATTGCAGTATAGGGGTTGACGTAATCGTTGGATTTCCCGGAGAGTCGGATTCGGAATTTATGGAAACCGCTGAATTTCTAAAAGCGCTGGATATTAGCTACCTGCACGTATTTACTTATTCAGAGCGCGATAATACCCATGCCCTGGGCCTTGGACCTGTGGTGCCCATTCCCTTAAGGCAGGAGCGGAATAAGATCCTGCGCACCCTTTCCTATAAAAAACAAATGCACTTTAACGCGGAGCATCAGGGGCAAACCAGAAAAGTTTTGTTCGAAGGTGAACAGGCTGATGGTATGATGGAAGGTTACAGCGACAATTATATCCGGGTGAAGGTTCCGGCGATCGCGGGTTGGACGAACAGCATCCGTGATTGGACATTATAGATTCCGCTTCGATCAGCAACTATGCAGAATTTTTTGGCGGTGTCGCGAAACTTTTTGATGGAAATAACAGTATTGCCAGCAACATTTTACCTGTTCAGAACGTCCTATACC
>JAEYRC010000126.1 GCA_023409675.1 Bacteroidota bacterium | reverse complement strand
ATTGTACCCCGCGATATACGCTATGCATACGGACCTGGAAAAATGCAGTTTTATGCTGAAGATGGCCATACCGATGCCCGTGGAATGCAGGAAGTTATTATTGGCGGAAGCGGCGACAGCACCACAGATACCGAAGGTCCACAGGTACAGGTATTTTTGAACGATGAACAGTTCATAAGCGGAGGGATCACGAATGAACAACCCATACTGCTGGTGAAACTCCGGGATTCTTCCGGGATAAATATTTCCGGGATTGGTCTGGGTCATGACCTGGTAGCGATTCTGGATAACAATCCTGACCAGCAGTTTATATTGAATGAATATTACGAGGCCGATGAAAATGATTTTACGCGCGGCGTAGTTCGTTACCAGTTGCCTTCCCTGGAACCGGGCATACATAACCTCACGATAAAGGCCTGGGATGTGGCGAACAATGCCGGATCGGCAAATCTTGACTTTCGTATTGTTGAAGATGAAAATATCGTTTTGAAAAATGTGCTGAATTATCCCAATCCTTTTACTACCCGTACCAGTTTCTGGTTCGACCACAACCGGGCAGGGGATAATCTTACCATTCATATTCAGGTTTTTACGGTCACCGGAAAACTTGTAAAAACGCTCCATCAAACAATATTTGCAAGCGGAAACCGTTCCAATGAGGTGTTTTGGGACGGGCGGGATGATTTCGGACAAAAACTGGCCCGCGGGGTGTATGTGTATACCTTAACGGTCAGGGGCTCCGATGGCAGGCAGGCCCGGAAAGTTGAAAAACTGTATTTGCTTTAACCTATTTATTCAAAAGCTGTATTTTCGTTCATCTATCGAAAGAATTTCTACCCAATATTTATTATTTCCTGTCGTTTTTTGAAGTTATCCCTGGATAAGTCATTTCTGGCATTATTATTTAGAGCACCACCGGGAAGCTACGAAATCGTCAAAAATTCAATTATGAAAATAAGGACCTTAAAACTAACTGCATTTCTGTTGTTGATATTGGGTATGAACACGGTGAACGCCCAGGAGGCTGACCGGATCAATGTGGTTACCACCGCTGTACCCTTTCTGCGGATATCTCCCGATGCCCGGGCCGGTGGTATGGGCGAATTAGGCGTTGCCACAACGGCCGACGCGAATTCCGCGTTCTGGAATCTTTCAAAAACTCCTTTTGCATTATCCCGCTCTGCTGTCGGGATCACCTATACACCCTGGTTGAAAGATCTGGGTTTGAATGATGTTTATCTGCTTACCGCAGCTGGGTACCATCAGCTTGATGACCAGCAGGCGCTTTCATCTTCCATTCGTTATTTCAGTCTGGGTAATATTCAATTTACCGATGGCGCAGGTAACGACTTTGGAAATGGCCGTCCGCGCGAATTCAGTGTGGATTTTGGATATTCCCGTAAACTTTCAGATCAGATTGGGTTAGGTATCGCGCTGCGGTATATCAATTCAAATCTTGTTGGTGGATATTCAGATCAGTCGAATGTATACCAGGCGGGTAATGCGGTAGCCGGTGACCTCAGCTTTTTCTATACCGGCGCTGATGAATATGGCCAGGGCTGGAATTTCGGTGCCGCCTTATCGAACCTCGGATCCAAGATCGGCTATACCCGCGATGCCAACCAGCGCGATTATATTCCGGCTAATTTAAGTCTGGGTACAGTGTACCGTAAAGTATTCGATGAAAACAATTCCATTCAGTTTGGTGTAGATGTTCATAAACTGATGGTTCCAACACCTCCTGAATATACCGATGATCCGGATCAGAATGAGATTATCAATCAGAACTACCGCAACCAGAGTGTGGTAAGCAGCTGGTTCAGTTCCTTTAATGATGCACCGGGCGGTTTCGGAGAAGAATTAAAAGAGTTTCAGCTTTCTGTTGGCGGTGAATATTCGTACAATGATCAGTTCTTTGCCCGTGCCGGGTATTTCTTTGAAGATAAGACCAAGGGTAACCGGAAATATTTCACCCTTGGGGTGGGTATCAAATACAATGTATTTGGGCTGAACTTCTCATACCTGGTGCCATCAGGCGCCGGCATCAATCGTAATCCGCTGTCCAATACGCTGCGCTTTGGGTTGATCTTCGACCTGGATGCCGCTCAGTAAAAATTATTCGCTTCATACGCTACAGGCCTTTTATCGTTCTGAACAACAGGAAGGATAAAAGGCCTTGCTGTATCTGGCCGTACGGCTGCGGCTGAAGCATCCATTGTAAAACATGCGGTATGGGTAGTGTTGACCTGAACTTGCTATCTTCGCGCTTCACCTGAATTGACCTGTTATGTATAGAATCGGTTATGGTATCGATTTTCATCAATTTGCTGAAGGACGGGATTTGTGGCTGGGGGGCATTAAAGTGCCGCATACCCGTGGCGCATTAGGGCACAGTGATGCCGATGTGCTGTTACACGCGATATGTGATGCCATGCTGGGCGCGCTGGCACTGGGGGATATAGGTGTGCATTTCCCCGATACAGATCAGGCGAATAAGGATATTGACAGTAAAATTTTACTGGCCCGGAGCTATGCCTTAATAGAAGCAAAGGGTTATAAGATTGTAAATATTGATTCTACGCTCTGTCTTGAGCAGCCAAAGATCAAGCCTTACGTACTCCCGATGCAGGAAACTATAGCTGCTATTCTGAATATATCCACAGAAGATATTTCCATCAAAGCCACTACTGCAGAGAAAATGGGTTTCATTGGCCGGGAAGAGGGTCTTGCCGCCTATGCAACAGTTTTGCTGCAAAAGATGTAACAACTATTGGCAATGATTACCTGCCGGCAATTTCAGGGCAGCGTGAACAATTGCTGCAAAAATTTCCGTGATTAGATCCTCGCCGGTCTAGCGGGTAATTTTTTTAGAGTTTGAAAGAGCAGTACAAATTAATCTGAATACCTTTGAAAGCATGGCGGAGATAAAGGTTAAGGTACTCAATACATCGGCAAATGCGCTTCCCGAATATGCCACGGAAGATTCAGCTGGAATGGATCTGCGGGCAAATCTTACAGAACCCCTTATTTTAAAGCCAATGCAGCGCGCATTGGTGCCTACCGGCTTATCTATTGAATTACCGAAGGGTTATGAAGGCCAGGTAAGGCCAAGAAGCGGACTGGCAATTAAACAGGGACTTACCTGTTTGAACGCTCCGGGCACGATTGATGCCGATTACAGAGGAGAAATCAATGTTATACTGATTAATCTTTCGCAGGAAGATCAGGTCATACAACATGGCGATCGCATCGCGCAACTGGTTGTACAGCAATATTCCCGCATCACCTGGACTGTTGCGGAGGAATTATCATCAACAAAAAGAGCCGCCGGGGGATTTGGCCATACAGGAAAATAAACGCATGAAAAGAACGCTCACGATCCTATTCAGTTTTGCTATAGTAGCCGCTATCACAGGGTGTCGGTCGGTAAAACCCGTGCAGTCTTCCACAGCTGCAGCCGATACACTGGCTATGGCAGTATCCAACGGAATAGATTCTGCAGGCTATTTGCGGCAGGTTATGGAAGAAGTCGATAAGCGAAAAATCAGTTACAATAGTTTTTCCGCAAAGGTTAAAGTTGCTTATACCGATCGTGATGGTAAGAATACAGATTTTAATGCCTATATCCGGATGAGACACGACAGCGCTATCTGGGTATCTGTAAATGCGGTATTGGGAATTGAAGCGATGCGCATGCTGGTTACGCCCGACAGTATCCGGCTGATCAATAAGCTGGATAAAGAATACCAGGTACGACCGATCGCATATTTACAGGAAATCACCCGCATACCATTTGATTTTTATGATCTTCAGGATCTGATCATCGGAAATCCGGTAAATTTAACGGATACCCTGGTTTCATTTCAGACAGAAAATACGCTACCGGTAATTGCCATAACTTCTGAGGGGAATGAGTTCCGGAATGTGTTGCGGGTGGCGAAAGAAAACTACCGGTTGCAAAGCATCCGTCTTGAAGACAAAAATCCGGTGCGGGGGCGCTTTGCCAATTTATTGTACAGGGATCACCGGGCTACCGGAAACACCCATTTTCCGGCTGGAAGAACCATTACACTTTCGGATAATTCCGTTCTTACCATTGATTTGGAGTTTAAACAATATGATTTTAACGAAGTATTAAGCATGCCATTTACAATTCCTAAGAATTATACCGGAATTTAATCGTTATAAATTCAGCAGGCCTGTCCTGTTTCTAAATTTAGTTCCATGCGTTTGATCATACTACTCTTCTTTGTCGGCCTTTGCTCTGTCGGATATGCTCAAAACCGTTCTGAACTCGAAAAGCAGCGGGCGGATATACAGCGTGAAATTGAACAGGTCAGAAGGTCATTGAACGAAACCACCAAAAACCGAAAAGCTTCGTTGGGCCAGCTAACCCTGTTGCAGCGTAAACTGAGGTTGCGGGAGTCTGCGATCAAGAATATTAATCAGCAGATCTATTCAATTCAGAGCAACATCAACCAGTCGAGGAATGAGATCACCCGTCTGAAGCGGGAACTGGATACCCTAAAAGTGCAGTATGAAAAAAGTGTGGTATATGCGTATAAGAACAGAAGCAATTATGAATTTTTGAATTTCATTTTTTCCGCATCCAGTTTCAATGATGCCCTCATGCGGGTTGAATACCTGAAGACCTACCGGAATTTCAGGGCCCAGCATGCCGATGATATATTGAATACGCAGGCATTGCTTCAGCAAAAGATCGCCAGTCTGGAAAAAAGCCGCGAAGAAAAAGATGATGTCCTGAAAAAGCAACAGGAAGAAAAGATGGTATTGGTGGAAGAAAAAAAGGAAAAGGATGAGATTGTATCGAAGCTGAAAAGCAGGGAAAAGGAATTATCGCGTGAGTTAACCGCCAAGCGAAATGCCGATAATAAATTGAAATCCGCCATCAATGCAGCGATTGCCCGGGAAGCCAAACTGGCGCGTGAGCGGGAACTGGCGGCAATAAAAAAGAAAGAAGCTGAAGAAAAGGCTAAACTGGCCGCTTCCGGTGCTGCTCCTGCAACCGCTGAGCCTAAGAAGGAAGAGGTGGTGAAAGCAGAGGAGAAAAAAGAAGCTGCTCCGGTGAAAAAAAGTGTCTTTGAAGCGACGCCGGAAGGGGCGATCATTTCCGATAATTTTGAAAAAAATAAAGGCCGCTTACCCTGGCCTGTAGATGCCGGTCATATCAAAACTCCTTTTGGGAATTATGGAATTCCCGGTACCCGGTTGGTGAATGTAAATCCGGGATTAACCATCGAAACCGCTCCGGGGGCAACGGTTAAAGCCGTATTTGGCGGGGATGTTTCTTCAGTATTCAGTATTGAAGGCGTTTCGGTGGTGCTGGTACGCCATGGGAAATACTTTACGACCTATAGCGGGTTGAGTTCAGTATCCGTTTCTAAAGGGCAGACGGTTACTGCGGGGCAGGCGATTGGTAAGGCTCAAACGGGTGAGATTGATTTTCTGCTGCTGCAGGAGAACAACAATTTGAATCCTGAGGCCTGGCTTCAAAAGAAATAAAATACATTTCCGCAGTGAAATACATTTCCGCAGTGAAATACATTTCCCGCAGATTACGCTGATTTCCCGCAGATTTTCGCAGATTAAACAGCCGGATATCACTGATTTTAAGCAGATTTTCGCAGATTTAACAGCATCATCCAGCAAGAAAGCGGTTATATAAGGACTCGTATTTGGGAACAATATTCGATATGTCGAATTTGGCAGCCTGTAGCAAGGCCTGCTCTTTAAATTGTTTCAGTTTTTGCTCATCGCGAAGCAGACCAATAGCATGTTCAGCCATGGCGTTGGTATCGCCAACCTTATCGAGGTATCCTGTAGACCCATGTATATTGATCTCCGGCAGACCACCCGCATTGGTGGAAATTACCGGTACACCCGAAGCCATTGCTTCAAGCGCCGCTAATCCAAAGCTTTCATATTCGGAGGTGAGGAGAAACAGGTCGGCAATAGCGAGTATCTCTTCCATCTGCTCCTGTTTTCCCACAAAGCGCATATCATCGCAGAGATTAAGTTCGCGACAGAGGGTTTCTGCGGCAAGCCGTTCCGGACCATCACCTACAAAGAGTAGTTTACTGGGAACTTCTTTTTTGACTTTCGCGAAAATTTCAACGACATCCGTCACCCGTTTAATTTTCCGGAAGTTGGAGGCATGCATCAGGATCTTTTCTCCTTCGGGAGCGATGACACGGCGAAACGCATCTATAGGTTTTTTATTGAAGCGTTGAATATCCACGAAATTGTGGATCACCTCTATTTCTTTTTCAATATGGAACGACTTAAAGGTTTCCTGGCGCAGGTTTTCAGATACAGCGGTAATGGCATCGCTCTGGTTGATCGAAAATGCCACAACCGGAGCAAATGTTTTATCACGGCCCACCAGGGTAATATCCGTTCCGTGTAAGGTGGTGATCACCGGAATCCGGATGCCCTGTTCTTCCAGGATCTTTTTGGCCATATATGCTGCCGATGCATGCGGAATGGCATAATGGACATGCAACAGGTCGATCTTATTGTTGACGATCACATCCACCATAGTAGATGCCAGCGCTGTTTCATACGGCGGATAATCGAAGAGCGGGTAGGTAGGAACCCGAACTTCATGAAAGAATATGTTGGCATTGAATTCTATCAGCCTGACCGGTTGCTGGTAGGTAATGAAATGCACCTGATGTCCCTTATCGGCCAGGGCTTTCCCTAATTCAGTAGCTAAAACACCACTGCCTCCGAAGGTTGGGTAACAGACAATTCCAATTCGCATAGAAAAAAATTGGGCCGAAGGTACGCAGCTACTGTAAAATAGCAAGTTACATTTCATATCTTTAGAATAATTTCCCATTGCTCCGCTGAACAGGCCCTGTTTCGGTGCAGCAATTCAAGTTGCCACTCATGAAAAAATTTCTTGGAATCACCATCCTGATTATCGTATTGATCCTGGCGGGTATTGGTTACTGGCGGTACTTCTGGGTATTTGGCGAAGGGGTTAAAGCCGGTGAGTTGAACTATGTGGTGAAAAAAGGGTATATTTTTAAAACTTACGAAGGTAAGCTGATCCAAAGCGGTTTTAGGCCGGGTGGCACGGGCTCCATTCAATCCTATGAGTTTGAATTTTCGGTGGCCAATGAAAACATTGCCAATACCCTGATGGTTAATGGCGGTAAAGAAGTTGAATTACATTACAAAGAATACCTGTCGGGAGTGCCCTGGCGCGGCTATACCAAATATATCGTCGACAGCATTATCGCGATCCGCGAGCGCCGCTAGCTGCCGGAACAGCCAGCAATGAAAAAATGGCTGGTTTTTTATGCAAATCAGGAACATCCCTTTTCCAGTTTTTAATAGGGCGCGTTGCAATAAATTCATCCGGCCCTGTAAGTGAGCAGGCAATGCTGAGTAAGGTGTCTGGCTGGCAGGTCTTCAGGATCGTTTCCAGCAGCCGGTTATTGCGGTAGGGCGTTTCAATAAACAGTTGAGTGCAGTTTTTCCGGGCCGACTCCTCTTCCAATGCTTTAATGCGTTTCATTCGCTGGGGAATATCAATGGGTAGATATCCTGTAAACTGAAACTGTTGTCCGTTCAGTCCGCTGGCCATCAACGCGAGCAGGATGGCGTTTGGGCCCACCAGGGGTTTCACCAGGGCGCCCAGTTGATGTGCTGTTTCAATAAGTATTTGTCCAGGGTCTGCCACACCCGGACAGCCTGCCTCACTTATAATTCCGATGATTTTACCTTTCTCCACCGCATGTTTGAACTGTTGTTTCACCTGCTTTTCCACCTTATGCATCGTTACCCAGGTATAATCATCAATAACCATATCTTTCCATAATTGCTTCAGGTAACGCCGCGCAGAACGTTCATTCTCCACGAAAAATATTTCGCATTGCTGAACGGCTTCCAGAATGGAAAAGGGTATGGTATTTCCTGCAGCTTCATGAAGCAGGGAAGGTATCAGGTATACAATGCTTTTGTTAGCTGCTTTTTCCATAATCATCTTTAATGCTTAGCGAAGTTCCGGAGTCTTATCTTTTTCGTATAAACTGAGGGTGGCTGCTACCACCGCATAACAGGGCGCTAAAATCCATCCAATGAGCGGAACCAGGTGCATTCCGTAAAAAACAATGCCATTCCCAATGGCCAGCCCTTTTCGTTTGGATATAAAGCGGATGCTTTCGGAATAGGAAAGTTTGTTTCGTTCACAACTGTAATCCATCATGGAAAATCCAAAATAGTAACATTCAATGAACAGGATCAGCAATGGTGTGATCCAGCCTATAACCGGAACCAGCGAAAGGATGAGAATGGAAATGATATATACCGTTTGCCAGATTACATTGCGCAGTGCCAGCCGTATACCCCGTACGATATCACTTAACAACTGAACAAAGCTGAAGGGAAAGTCTTTGCCCTCCAGTAATGCCGCCGTTTTTTCACTCAGGTAGGCAAAGAGTGGTGAACCGATGATCAGAAAAAGGTATTTAAACAACGAGAAATAAAAGAAGAGCAGGATGAGCCGGAGCATTATTCCCCCCATCAGAAAGAAAAAACTTAGAATGCCACTGCCCTGGGAATGTATCCATTGATCTATACCCAGCCGCGCGCTGAAATACGAAACGGCATTGCCCGATGAAATGATGAAAAAATACATGCCGGTTACAAACAGGACCATGTACAATATTCCGGGGATCAGGATCCATTTCCAGAGTTTATGTCTGCTTATAAGTTGATGTGCCTGCAGGTAAGCCTGAAACGCTATAATAATCTCTTTGAGCAAATTACCGGGATTGACGTGTTTCTGACATTTTCAGTTTCTTTGTGCCGTTTGATCAAACTTAATCAATTAATTTTTTTACTGCATGAAAATCCTTCCTGAGAAATTCTATAACCGGCAGGATGTGACAAGGATTGCGAAGGAGCTCATCGGTAAACTGCTGGTGACACGACTGGATGATCAGCTTACTTCCGGAAGAATTATCGAAACGGAAGCTTATGCCGGTGTCATCGACAAGGCCTCACATGCATATGGGGGGCGTCGTACCAGACGCACGGAGATAATGTTCGGACCACCCGGCTTTGCGTATGTATATCTGTGTTATGGCATTCACCATTTATTCAATATTGTTACCAATAAGCAGGATGTTCCTCATGCCGTGCTCATCCGGGCACTTGAACCGGTGGAAGGTATCAACCTCATGGTAGAACGGAGTAATAAGGTTCTCGCCGATTATACCCTCACCCGGGGTCCCGGTAATGTATCGAAAGCTTTGGGTATCCGAACCAGTCATACCGGAATGTCGCTATCCAGTGATGAACTTTTTCTTGCTGATGACGGATTCAGGTACGATGAACAGGATATTCTGGCATCACCCCGAATAGGAGTGGATTATGCAGGTGAAGATGCCCTGCTTCCCTATCGCTATTTTGTAAGAAATAATCGATATGTTAGCGGGAAGAAAACTGTTCACCTACCTTCAGCAGGCTGATCTTATATAATTACGGTCAATTTCTATTCAACATGTTTCATTTTTTCGTGAAGCCAGCCTTCCGGAACTGGGCGGGAATCATTGCCGGGATCCTGATTTTTTTTCTTTTTTTAAGCATCAATCCATTCGGAGTAGATGAAGGCGCTAACCGCGTGCTGGCCGTTGCAATGCTGATGGTATGCTGGTGGGTAACCGAAGCTCTGCCGATGGCCATGGTAGCCTTGTTGCCGCTGGTGCTTTTCCCCATGATGGATATTGCCTCACTTAAGGTTACCGCATCCGGTTACGGAGATTCGATCCTGTTTCTGTTTCTCGGTGGTTTCATGATCGGTCTGGCGATTGAAAAATGGAACCTGCACAAGCGTATTGCCCTGAACATCGTACATATTATGGGCACCAGCGGCGATCGGATCATACTGGGTTTTATTCTTTCTACCGGCATATTAAGCATGTGGCTGAGCAATACCGCCACCACCATGATGATGTTCCCCATTGCTGTATCCGTTATACATGTCTTCAAAGAGAACCGGCAACATGAGGGTAATGTGTCTAATTTCGCGGTATCCGTTTTATTGTCTATTGCCTATGCATCAAATTTTGGAGGTATTGCCACCATTATTGGCACGCCACCCAATGTTGCCTTTGTAGGCTATATCAGTGATAAATATGATTATTCCATACAGTTTTCACAATGGTTGCTGCTGGGGGTTCCCATTGCCATCTTATTGTTGTTGTTGCTGTATGTTGTGCTCACCAAATGGTTGTTCCGAAATCATTTCAAACCCAATTTCACAACCGGTCTGTATATAAAAAAAGAATTGGAGGGTTTGGGTCCGATGTCGGTAAGTGAAAAGAGGGTTTTGATCATTTTCGTTTGTACCGCATTGTTATGGATATTCAAAGACCTGATCAATAAAACCGGTTTATTGCGACTCGATGATACCGGTATTGCCCTGCTGGGCGCCTTCTCGCTATTTATCTTTCCTTCCGGCGACCGATCCGGCAAAGGTTCTGTGCGGATTCTGGAATGGCCCGATACTTCCCGGGTGGCCTGGGGTATTATTTTACTTTTCGGCGGAGGCATAACCCTTGCCGCAGCACTTGAACGGGTTGGCCTAATCGAAAGCCTGGGGAACTGGATCGCCGGATCTTCAGGTACGGGTGGCTTTTCACTGGTGCTGATTATTACTGTAGTTTCGATGTTTGTCAGCGAACTGATGAGTAATATCGCCCAGGTTATTGTATTTGCACCGGTCATTGGAGGAATTGCCGATGCTATGAATATGAGCCCTTTATTGTTGGGAATTCCTATGGCGCTGGCCGCCAGTTGTGCCAGTATGATGCCAATGGGCACTCCTCCTAATGCTATCGTTTTTGGCAGTGGTCAGATCACACTCTGGCAGATGGTTAAAGCCGGACTGGTCATGAACATCATCGCTACAATTCTGATATCGCTGTATAGCTGGTTTGTAATTCCGCTTATATTTTAAACTTGTACCGGGCAGCACACAATATACTGAGGCCTGATAGCGATCTGGTGAAAAAAACAGGAGAGTCAATGCTGTTCATGCGAACGCGGATTGGCAGATATATCTGCCTTCAACTTAATTTGCCTTTCTATTCTACTACAGAAACTCAAATTAGAAACGCGGACAAGGCATAGGTTTATATCCCGGTGGACGCTTAATATAGATCAGGGATATTTCCAGTCCACCCCGGCTTTGCGATGCAGTTTTTAAACTGGATATATTCACATCATAGGATGCGCCTAATCTGAAGCCATTAAATTCCAGACCTACATATGGAATGATCGCATCATTCACATTATTGAATCTCGTCCAGGCACCTGCATAAAAACTGGTCGGGTTTTCTTCATCGCCATTCAGTAAAAATCCGGCAGCTCCGCCAACAACCACATTGGTGGCACCTGCCTGCGAACTGTACAGCGAACTCAGGTAAATTGTTCTCGATCCATCACCCAATGGTATTGCGCCGCCGGCATTGGCAGTAATACGCGGATTCAACTGATAAAAAAGATTACCGGTAAACGATTCTTTAGGCCGGTTGAGATGATAGGCCGATACGCCCAGGTAAAAATTATTGTATCCATCGGTTGAGCCATTGTACAGGATACCCGTGCCGAAGGAAAAATGATTTACATTGATCTGCTGGTCATCGATGGTTTCCTGGCTGATGCCGGTGAAACCACCATTGGCATCCAGTTCATCCAGAAAATCAAGTTTAGTGCCATCCAGCCGTTTATTGGCGTAGGTGCCCTGGAATCCGAGGCCGATCTGATGAAGCCCGTCCTCGTCTAACCCTTTATGGTATGCGGTGGAAATAGAGATGAAATTGGATGATAATACCCCATTGGCGGTTTTGTCGGTCATGGCCATAATACCCACGCCCCAGGTATCCAGCTCATTGAGCCTGCCCCGTAAAACAGGCATGTCAAGGGAGATCGTAGATGTAATAAAGGCTTTACTGATTTCCGGCCATTGATCGCGATAATTTCCTGCCAGGCGGAAGTCGCCATTGAATTTTCCTGTCAACGCCGGATTCAGCGACAGCGGGGATACAAAAAACTGGGAGAAATTAGGATCCTGTGCAGAAGCCGAATTCATCAGGGAAAGGAATAGTATCAGAAACAGGAAGTGCCTCATCTTCAGTCAGTCTTTGGTGCCGGTTTATCCGGAACGACCAAAATACAAAAAATGCCGGTAATCGGTTAAATTTTAACTTATAACTGAATTTTTGAACCAAAAGCCAGATCACCGGCATCCCCCAGTCCGGGAACGATATATCCCTTGGCAGTGATTTCTTCATCAATGGCGCCACACCAGGTATTGATATGGGGTTCGCTGCGGCGTACAAATTCTATTCCCACCGTGCAGGCGATTGCCGCGACAATATGAATGGCTGATGGCCGGCCCTCTTCACGGAGATATTGTATCGTTTTCACCAGCGATGAACCTGTCGCCAGCATTGGGTCGGAAATGATCAGGATCCGGTTTTCGATTTCGGGACAGGAGATATAATCCAGACTTATTTCAAAAGTTCCGTCGCGGTTGTGTTTCCTGAAAGCGGAAATAAAGGCATTGTCCGCCCTGTCGAATACGTTCAGCAGCCCCTGATGCAAGGGCAACCCGGCCCGTAAAATGGTGGCCAGAACAGGTTGTTCCATCAGGTATTTCGAACTGGCGATGCCCAGCGGGGTTTGAATTTCACGGGTTCCATGCGGCAAAACCTTACTGATTTCTATAGCGGCTATTTCTCCGATACGCTCAAGATTTCTTCGGAAGCGCATCCGGTCCGACTGAACCTCAAGATCGCGGAGTTCACCGATCCAGTCGCACAAAATCGAATAGTCATCACTAAGATTCTTAACCATATCGGAAAATTTATTCGTGAAGTGAAAATTTTGAATACCCGTTCTTTCGTTTCAGAAGATTATCCGGAACATCTTATCTTTCCGCCGGATTTGCAACACAAATCTAACGGCTAATATTGGCAATCTAAAATTTATACGATGGTTTACCGGGTAATCGGGTTAATGAGCGGCAGTTCCCTGGACGGACTTGATATTGCATATGTTGAACTTCAGGAGAACAGTGGAAAATGGACATATACACTACAGGCATCTGAATGTATTCCTTACTCAGAGGAATGGGTGGATCGGTTACGCGGTACTCATAAACTTCCGGCCTTTGAATACCAGCTGCTGCATACCGAATTCGGGCATTTTTGCGGTGAAGCCGTTAACGGATTTATCAAACGCAATAATCTAGAATACAAGGTTCAGCTTATCGCTTCTCACGGCCATACTACCTTTCACGTTCCAGACCGGAAAATGACCGGGCAAATCGGTGACGGCGCTGCTATTGCCGCAGTAACCGGAATAAATGTGGTAAGCGATCTGCGTGCTATGGATGTTGCGTTGGGTGGCCAGGGCGCCCCTATTGTGCCTATTGGTGAAAAGCTGCTTTTCGGAGATTTTGACTTCTTTCTGAATATCGGGGGAATCGCCAACCTGTCGTATAGTGGAAGCGATCAGTACATCGCCTTTGATGTATGTCCCTCCAACCGGGTGCTGAACCTGCTGGTGAGGGAAGAAGGTCATGCCTTTGATGATAAGGGCGCGATTGCCCGCACAGGTTCTCTGAATGAGACGACCTTTCAAATCCTGAACAACCTCGAATATTACAGTAACCCCTATCCGAAAAGCCTGGCCAACAGTTTTGGTACGGATATAATTTTTCCATTGATAGAAGCCACAGGAAAAACTCCGGATCTTCTGCATACCTATGTAGAGCATATCGCGTATCAGGTTTCCCGGGCCATAAGTCAACTGACCACTGACTTTGCCCTGCCACCTGCAGCAAGGAAAATTCTTGTGACTGGAGGAGGTGCGCATAATGCCTACCTGATGGAGAGGCTGGAGGACTATTTGAGTAAATTGAATGTATCCATCAGCATTCCCGAGGCTTCACTCATCGAATTTAAGGAAGCAATAATAATGGGCTTAATTGGTGTATTGCGGTGGAGGGAAGAAAATAATGTGCTCTCATCCGTAACCGGCGCATCGCGAAACAGTATCGGTGGAGCAGTATGGATCGGGCAGGAAGCCTGATAAGGGATAGGGATCAGGATAATAGTTGTAGCGTTTACTGCATCCGGTAGATAGTCTAAGGGATGTTTTGGCTCAATAGAAGATTCCCAAATTTATAGACCAAGCAATGCTTTAAGTTTCGGATACCCGCTTTTACTTACCGGTATTTGCTGCCCATTGGTGAGCGCAAGCCGGTACTGTTCTTTTTCATAGGGCTCAATACGGGTGATGCATTGAATATTCACCAGGTACGAGCGATGAATTCGTACAAATGATTTAGGATCCAGTATTTTTTCAAAATAGCCCATGGTTCTGTTTTTTAGAAAACTGCCTTTTGAAGTGATGATTTTTACATAATCGTCAGCAGCTTCCATATAACATATATCATGAACGGGAATAATGGTGATTTTTCCGCCATTCTTAACTACGATCCGCTGATTCTGTGTGGGTGATCCTGCAGCGGATTCGAGCAGAGATGAGGACTGATCTGGTTGATTGAATGTTAGCCGGGTGTCCAGAAATCTGTTCAGGGCTTTCTCAAAGCGTTCCTTAGTGAAAGGTTTAAGCAGGTAATCCACGGCGTTATTTTCAAATGCCTGGATGGCGTATTCATCAAATGCTGTTGTAAAAATTACGGCACCGGGATTATCGATCAGTTCCAGCATTTCAAAGCCATTGATCTTGGGCATTTGAATATCCAGGAAGATAAGGTCCGGTTCATGTGCTGTAATGGCTTTAACCCCTTCAAATCCATCGCCACACTCATCAGCGATCTGTATCTGCGGATAATTGTTCAGATAAGATCGAATAATACTGCGTGCCAGTGGTTCATCATCAATGATCAGTACTTTTATCATGCTGGGGTATTTTTATTGTGGTGGTGAATAAGGCATCGGCATGATGTGTCGACAACAGGTCGTTTCGTGCGAAGAGCAGGTATAATCTCCGATGCAATGAACGCAGTCCAAAGCCGGTACCGTGGTTAGGGGCAGCTGTGTGCCTGTCAAACGGATTTGTAACGGTGATGGTTAAGGTATGATCGTTACGCTGTGTTTGAACAGTGATAGTTACAGGTCCGGTGGTATCGTAGAGCCCGAACTTAATCGCGTTTTCCACTACAGGCTGAAGGATCATGGGTGGTATTTTTGAGTTCAGCGCCGTTGCATCACTTTCTACGATCGTTGTAAGCCGGTGACCGAATCGTACTTTTTCAATTTCGAGGTATAACTCTAAATGCAAAAATTCTTCTTCCAGGCTAACCCAGGTATGTTCTTCTTTTTTGAGTGTTCCCCGTAAAAATTCTGAGAGCTGATAAATCATTTCCCGGGCTTTTTCCGGATCTGCTCCTGCCAGTGCGCTGATAGAATTAAGACTGTTGAACAAAAAATGAGGCTGCAATTGCTGCCTGAGTTTTAGTAATTCCGCCTCTTTGGTCATGTTTTCCGTATCTGTTCGCCGTAAATCCTGCTCACGGATCTCTTCAAGGTTATACCAGAGCATGCTTATCAATGCTGTGGCTATGGTAATCGGTAGCGCAAGGTAAAACCTCACCAGGGTAGAATCAATGATAAATTCAAGATAGAAAGGATCATCACCGGCAAAGTAGAGCAACATATACCTCAATACAGCACTCCATAGAATACTGAGGATTATACACAAAACTACCAGGTACAGGTAACCGCTTTCCCTGGGACGATAATAGGATAAGCTTTTGATGATCAGCATTGACACACCCGCGAGCAGTACATTTGAAATTAAGCTGTCGGTAAAGGCATTCTGCAATGAAAGACCAAGTTGACGTAGAATCTCCGTATGCACTGCCGCTAATAGCAGAAAACAGATGACGAAAGTCCATTTATTGCGTCCTGACGTTAAAGGTGTCGCCAATGTGTTGAATTAATGGGTAATGGTTTGAACGGAATATACTCCCTGGCGTAAATTTTCCGCTTTTTTATGAATAAAGGCTGTATAGCCTTCAGCATTCGCGGTTTCCTGCACCCAGGAATGAATTTCCGCGCCATCCAGGAAATCATTGATTTCATAGAGCTCCGAAACATTGACAAAATTCCATTGAACCAGTTTATGCTGATCATTTTCAAAACAGTCCTGGGCGTTTTTTCCGATGCTGCAAGCTTTCAGGTAGGCTTCCGTTTCACTTGAGGCTTCTATGATGCGTAATTGTTCATCAAACTGTGGGGTGTGATTGCCTTCTCCGCAAATGATCTGGAAGACAATTTTAGTAAGATACCATTTCATAATCAAAGGTTATAAATGCAGAGGAATTAGAAACTTCTGATGTCAATACCGCCGAATATGGTGGTACCCCGGATGACCAGGACTTTTTCCGTATCAGGGTTAAGTGATTGCGGACGCTTATCTTCAATCCCCCCAAATACCACCGCCGATTCTGACCTGATTTTCCAGTTGGCGGGAATAATCAGTTTGGTGCCTCCAAAAACCTGAACCATTTCGATTTCTACAATATCCGAAAAATCAGCTTGCGTGAGGTTGATCTCAGCGCCTCCGAAAACACAAACCACTTCGCCGCCTTTAAAATTTTTAGACACCACGGTTTGTTTGATTCCGCCGAAAACTGCCGCCAGATCCAGGATATCATTTTTGGAGACATCAACCCCTTCTTCGCCGTTTTCAAGTGTTTTCTGCGAATTCGATTTTTCCTTTACCACAAAAGACCTAAAGACAAATACCAATCCTATTAATATGAATAATGCTGGCCAGATATAGTTTCTGATCGAAGTATCAGGATATATATCCTTCAATAAAAACAATACGCCAATTGCAACCAAAATCATCCAGCCAAAATCGCGGAACCTTGTTTTAATGCCTACGAAAATTCCTATGGTGATCAGGATCATTTCCCAGCCAAAGATCCAGCGGGGAACGGGAAAGCCGGATTGACGCAGGATAAGCAGCACTCCGATTATAAGCAGGATAATGCCGATAGATGTATTGGTGAATTTCTTATTATGCGTGCTGCAACTGGTGTTTGACTTTTGCATGTGTTAATTTTCATCAAAGCTACCATTGTGATCGCTGCATGACAAGCGTTACTAGGCTAAATGAGTGCTTTTGCCGGTAAATGGCCGGATTTTTTCGGTAAACGAATTTGCGCTGAGCGATTTGCTGGTTAAATAGCCGGTACTGATCAGTACGAATGCTTGCGGGCAATGGTAATGCCTGCTGATTATTTTCCTAAAACAGCTTATTCGTAGATGCTGAAACGGTCTCCATCAAATAATCCTTTATCACTTAATTTGATATGAGGTATAACCAGCAGCGCCATAAAGGATAGGGTCATGAACGGAGCAGACAGGGTAGATCCCAGCGATTTAGCCAGCCCATCGAGGCGGCTGTACTCCTGAGCAACGGTATATCCATTTGAAGCACTCATTAGTCCGGCTACCGGCAGCGGCAACACCTGCACTTCGC
>JAEYRC010000121.1 GCA_023409675.1 Bacteroidota bacterium | reverse complement strand
CCAGTCGTACATGCACCAGGCATTGATAATTTTTTTTGGAGCTGTAACGGTAGGGGCAACTGCTTCCTGTATCATATTACGGGGGATGGAAAATAAAGATAAAGACTTCAGTTCCGATTATTCAATAATTCCCTGCCAGATCAGGATAAGCAGCACAATTCCGGCAAAGATGCGGTACCAGCCAAAAAGCCGGAAGCCATATTTCTGTAAAAAGCCAATAAAAAATTTAATGGCAAGTATGGCTACCACAAAAGCCACCAGGTTTCCGACTATTAAAAATTTAATATGTTCTGCGGTAAAGGTCTGGTAGCCCTGGATCAGCTTATAGCCCGTTGCGGCACACATGGTGGGAACGGCAAGAAAGAATGAAAATTCAGCCGCGAGCCGCCGGGTTAAGCCCTGCTGCATGCCCCCAATAATGGATGCCGCGCTTCTGCTCACACCCGGGATCATTGCCAGGCATTGCCATAACCCGGTCAAAAATGCTTTTTTATTGGAAATATCCTCTTCCCGGTCTATCGTGTTCCTTGTAAAATATCGGTCGATGAATAACAGTAATATGCCCCCTAGCAATAAGGCTATAGCCACAGTAGTCGGACTTTCCAGCAGCGCGTCAATGCTGTCGGAAAATAAAAATCCGAGAACGAGAGCAGGTATTACCGCGATAAAGAGTTTCAGGAAAAATTTCCATTTGGTGAAATCGATGAATTTCCTCCAGTATAAAACTACTACCGCCAGGATGGCGCCGAGCTGAATGGCAACAATATATAATTTGGAAAACTCATCCGGTTCAATATTCAGCAGGCTGCCGGCAATGATCATGTGCCCGGTGGAAGATACCGGAAGGTATTCGGTCAGGCCTTCAACAATAGCAATAATAATAGCTTCAAAAAGGGTCATCAGGGGTATATATTAGGATTCATATTACCCAAACCTCAGGGCTTTGGTGCGTTGCTGTCTTTCACCCGGCGTGGCTTGCGGAAGATCGCGTAGATTTCGATCGCGAATCCTAACAGGATAATTATCGGCGCAAGGGTAATGCGTCGAAAACTGTAAATCTCATCTTTCAGAAATACATTCGGATCAGCACTTTTCCCGCCGGCCATCAGCATCAGGCCAATGGCAATAACCACTATCCCAATGATGATCCAGGTATAATTCTCCCGGTCAAAAAGGTTGGTTCGGGTAGGTTCCGGTACTGTATTTCTGGTCGGTTGATTCATGTTGTACATTTTCAGGGTGCAATATAGGGTATATCTGAATATTTGCCTGCTGCGACCCGTTTAATACAGGTCGTCGAGTTTCATTTTGAGGTATTTGACCACACTACGGTGCGTACTGATAACACTGATGCCAATGCCCAGTATGATCAGAAAGCCGAACAGCATGATCAGCTTGCTGTTATCCCGTAAATCGCGTAAATAAGGCTGTACATTTTCAAACACGATGATGATACCATAGATCAACGCGATGGCAATGGCTGCGGCAATGGCGCCGTTGATAACCGCTCTTTTATTCATTGGTTTTGAAATAAAACCCCGGGTGGCGCCTACCATCTGCATGGTCTTGATAATAAAGCGGTTGCTGTACATGGCCAAACGAATCGTATTGTCGATAAGAATGATAGACAGCAGGGAAAAGATCACCGCCAGTACCAGCAGTCCGATCAGGATCCACTGCATGGTCGGGCCCATCTTTTCAACCAGATTAGCCGGATAATTCACACTTTGCACAAACATGCCAAATTTCAGCAGATCATCTTTTATGGCCAGCAGACTGTCTTTCTGAACATAATCGCTTTTGGTATAAAAGTCAATGGAGGGTGGAAGCGGATTTTCATCCAGAAATTCACCAAAATCATCTTCTCCCATGCTCAGCCAGCGCTTTTTAGCCGCCTCCTTATCAACATACTCCAACGATTTGGTGTAGGGTTTGGACGCTATATACGTTTTGAGCGAATCGATATCCTGCTCGGAAACATTATTGCGGAGGTACACCTGCACCTGAACATCTTCTTTCAACACATTGATATACCGGCTGGCATTCAGCAGCACCCAGCCAAAAATTCCTACAAAGAACAATACTATGGTTACCCCCAGGATAGCCATAAAATAGGAAGGTTTTGATCTGCGGGCTGATGATTTTCCGATTTGCGCCATGAAACTTTTTTTTGAAGGGCCAAAAATAACCAATTTGGGCAGGCAATTTCGACTTTACCCGAAAACTAACGAATTGATTTGCAGAAAAGTTCATGAAAGGAGTTTTTTAACACTGTTTATCTTCCGTAATCCTGGTCGGGGGTGATAAACATGCAATTTGAAACATCTGCCTCTCCTCCTGCAAAGGACACCGGCTTTATGAATGCCTTTCAGTATTTTTGCCGCCCCTTTAAGGATGGAGGATCAATTAAACCGATGTTCACGGTTTATGGAATACTATTTTAGTGCGATAGAGAAGAAATGGCAGCAGCAATGGCAGGATAGCAGGGCCTATGCCGTAAGTAACTCAACCGATAAGCCAAAGTTTTATGTGCTGGATATGTTTCCCTATCCAAGCGGGGCCGGGCTTCATGTTGGCCACCCGCTCGGCTATATTGCCAGTGATATCTTTGCCCGGTATAAACGCCTGAACGGATTTAACGTTTTGCATCCAATGGGCTATGATGCTTTTGGATTGCCCGCCGAGCAATATGCTATCGAACATGGTATCCATCCCGCGGTTTCAACCGATCAGAATATACGCACCTTCCGGCAGCAATTGGATAATATCGGGTTCTGTTACGACTGGAACCGCAAAGTGCGTACCTGCGATCCGGGCTATTATAAATGGACCCAATGGATCTTTCTGCAACTTTTTTCAAGCTGGTTCAACCGTTCTGCCCAAAAAGCAGAACCCATTGAAACGCTTACCGAAATATTTAAGAAGGAAGGAAATGCCCAAACACCCTGCCCCGGTGATGCGGCACTGCGGTTTTCAGCTT
>JAEYRC010000094.1 GCA_023409675.1 Bacteroidota bacterium | reverse complement strand
GCATGGCCATCTTCAGCATAAAATTGCATTTTTCCAGGTCCGTAGGCATAGCGTATATCGCGGGGTACAATAAATTCCAGGCTGAATTCTCCACCCTGCACCGCCGCCTTTCCCCGGTACAAGCGGTTACGCTGCTCGGGATATTGCACTGCTATACTGGAAGGATCATTTCCGATTGTACCGGACATAGCCGGCTTATCGTATATCACCGGGTAGATGGTTCCATTGAAACCGCTTAGCTTCTCTCCATGAAGATCTGTTACCTCACCCCGGATCCTCACCTTGTCCAGCGCCCGGAGCGTGTCGGCCCCCGGTTCCCTGTCGTTGACAGCGGTAATCGCAATGCGGTTTTCCGGGAATGCCAGTGTAAGTGCCGGATCACCGAGCAGGGTGAATTTCCGGTTATTGATCTGGTCGCCCAGCACGCGGTAGGCATAATTCTTCGCTTCCCGGGAGGCCGCACCAAGGCTGCGGTAGCTTCCATTGGCATCGGGCTGCAGGGCGATATCCAGGTAAACCTTATTCAGTTCGCGGTTGCTTGAGGCAAATACCAGCCGGGAGGTAGACATCAACGCGATAGCCCCCGACTTTTCCCGCAGCAGCAAATCCTCTCCGATGGAAGCAACAAGCGGGTTGTCATAAGGAGCAAAGTCGCAGGTTGCCACAATAAACAGCGGCAGTTTATCCCGATTTTTAAAGCTGTTGATCAGTTGCTGATCAAGAATGACCTCTTCTGCAAGCCTTCGGTTCCCACCATGTCCATTGTAATTCCAGATCAGGGTCCCATTCCGCACCATATTGGTCATTTCCTGTGTGGCCAAAGGATAGCGGTTTCCCGAGGGACTGCTCTGTTGCGGAAAAGCATCCAGGTATAATTTGCGGATATCCATTTGGGGCGCTGCCGCAGCGGCTGTTCGACTGATCACTTCCGCATCCTCCAGGTGCAGGTTCTGATCTTCGTCATCCGCAATAAAAAGCAGGTTGTTACGCCAGGCCCCCAGGGTTGCAGGTTGATGGTAGTGCAGGATCTTATCTACAACGGCTGCTGCCTGCTGCGGTCTGACTGCCGGTATCCGTCCGATGGCAATATCCAGATCGGGTGTACCGGCATTGATATCTTCGCCATCTTCCAGAAAGCCGAAAAAATCATCGGCGGTATAGGTAGACAGCGGATCAAGGGAGGATACCGATTCATAAACCGGAACAAAGTTGGAATTGTCGGAGAGGCGATATTTATAATCAAAGGATCCTGCGCCCAGCAGCAGGAGGTAAGTGGGCCGGGCGCTGGTATCCGTTCCGGCACGATCGTAAAACATTTTCACCAGGTCACGAATGGCTGTGGGATCAGCAATTCCGCCCGCAAATTCATTGTACACGGCATCCGTATCGAACACCTGAACAGATAATCCCCGATTTTCATGAAATGCAGCCAGGCGATTGGCATCACTCCGGAAAGCCGGATGAGTGATGATGAGGTAGTCTGCCTGTTGCAGTCCATGCAGGTCCTGGTTGGGAATTTTTCCGGCAGGGTGTGGTGTCAGAAAATCATCCGGACCAACCGCAACATACTCCCTGATGATGCTGCAATCGTTGCGGAACGACAGGCTGCCCTGCCCTGCTTCCACCAGCATTTGAACAGGCTCGATGGGATTGCTGATGTCCCAGATAAGCAGTTCCGCCCCCGCATTGCCAATAGAAAATCGCGCGTTTTCTCCCGCCCTGATTTGTGTCGTATTGCGAAAATGCAGTTGTCCGGCCTTTTTTTCCAGGCGGGCAGGCAACAGTAGTTCAAACCAATCAATCCAGCCCTGGGCATTGGCACTTCCGTTTTCATAACGCCATTGCAGGCCTGCGGTGGTTAGGTTTCCGATTATTGGCTGATCAATAGCAGCCTCCCGGGCAAAAAGATCGTAAGGTCCTGTGGCTACGGGTGGTATCTCCACCTGGCTGATACGGCTATCCATATTGTAAACTGCTAATCCGGAGGCAATCCCAAAACTCCGGGCAGCCATCCGGTAACGAAGCAGGCCCTGCTCTCCGGTCAGTGCGGGCAATTGGGGAAGAGAATATGTTCTTACCGGAGTTTTACCCGGAGAATGAGAAAATTCATGGCCAAACCACGACTTTCCACTGCTCAGCAGATTAAATGTGTCTGTTTCTGAAAAATACCGCCATTCATAGGTGTCAACTTCCAGGGCATAGGAAGCAGGCGGAGGCTGCAATTGAACTTTTTTTCCTCCCGGGCCCATCGTAATATAATACCAGGCGGTATCACTGTACAGGTTCAACCGATGCCGGAAGGTTCCGGAAAGCGAATCGTACAGCCACTGATGCGGCCCGGGCGCATAAAAGAGAATATGGTCGCCGGCGTTCAGCACCCCATCGTTCCCGTCAAAAACCTGAACAGCCACTTCAGGCAGGTCATCGGTATAGCTGTTGAGGGTTAAGGATTCGGAAAGCATGGCACCGGAACGCCCGAAAACCCGAACAGATCCTGAAGCGGGGGCTGCATCCCCAATTCCCAATTGCGCCAGCAGCTGTAGATCAATCTTATAAATACCCGCGGCGGTGACGCCTATTTTATACCAGTTTCCCGTGGCCAGTACAGAATGCTGACGGTATTGACGCTGCCCCCGGACTGGCATAGTCCAAAACAGCAGTAAAACCACTGTCAATAGAAAAATTCCGGCCGTCCTCATCGATCCAAAAATAGCTGATTTTTAACGTGGCGGCAGCAATTACAGGCATGATATTTTATATAAAGTGGCTATATTCGCAATCCCCTGTCTGATAAAAAACTAGTACAGTATTCATACAATATTTAAAAGCGGGCATCGTTTAATTACATTGTACCAAAGGCAAAAGTCAATAAAATGAATCTTAAGAACCTTATTATCCTGTTATCCTGCGCTGCAACGGTATCCTCCTGTAAAGAAGGTGGCCTGTTCGCCAAGAAAAAAGAGCAATCCAGCGTTACCGGCTGGAATTATAATGACAAGAATATGGGTGGTTACCAGGTAGCCCGTGAGCAGGAACAACGCACCGGACCGGGGCTTGTTTTTGTACAGGGTGGTACATTTACCATGGGTGCTGCCGAGGAAGACGTTATGGGCGACTGGAATAATATTCCTTCCCGCAAAACCGTAAATTCCTTTTATATCGATCGTACAGAGGTAGCGAATATTCACTATCGTGAATACCTGTACTGGATCAATAATGTATTTGATGGGGATGAATACCGCGAGGTGCGTGAAAATGCCCTTCCCGATACCCTTGTATGGCGCAGTGAACTGGCCTACAATGAGCCGATGGTAGAATATTATTTCCGTCACCCCTCTTATAACTATTATCCGGTGGTTGGCGTTTCCTGGCAGCAGGCCCACGACTTTTGTCTGTGGAGAACTGACAGGGTGAACGAAAAAGCGTTGATTGACAAACAATTTATCAATAAAAATACCCTCAAAAATATTCAGGGTCAGGGTTCTGAAGCCTTCAATACCAAAGCGTATTTGCTGGGCCTCACCACGCCAACTCCCGGTCCTGGTGTTCGTTCTAAAAAGAATCCTCTTAAAAATCCCAATGGTACGCCACGGGCTCAGGTAACCTTTGAAGATGGTATCCTGCTTCCTGCTTACCGCCTGCCTACTGAAGCAGAATGGGAATATGCCGCACTTGGACTGGTAGGTCAGAACCCTTCTCCTAGCCGCAAAGAAGGTAAAAGAGGTGAAGAGCTGGTAACCAACAAGCAGGTGTATACCTGGGGACAAAATGTAAATGGACTTCGCGACAGCCGCCGTGGTAGCTGGCAGGGAACCTTCCTGGCCAACTTCAAACGCGGTAGCGGAGATAACATGGGTGTTGCCGGCGGACTGAATGACCGTGCCGTATATACTGCTCCGGTTACTTCTTTCTTCCCAAATGCCTTTGGTTTGTACAATATGTCGGGTAACGTTAATGAGTGGGTTGCCGACGTTTACCGTCCGCTTTCTCCGGTGGATGTTGATGATGTATCTCCATTCCGGGGTAACAGATTCCAGAAAGATTACCGCAATACCGATGGCGAGTTTGAGAAAGACAGCCTGGGCCGCGTGGTTCGTGAATATGTAACTGATGAAGAAAGCCGTGATCGCCGCAACTACCAGAAAGGAAATGTGATCAACTACCTCGATGGTGATTCACTTACCGTTGGCGTTAGCTATGAAACTGAAAATGGCCGTGGTTATGGTATCACTACCCTGATCAGCGATAAGTCAAGAGTCATCAAAGGTGGTAGCTGGAACGACAGAGCATATTACCTGTCACCCGGAACCCGCCGCTTCATGGAAGAAGATCAGGCCAGCAGCACCGTAGGTTTCCGTTGCGCTATGGATCGCCTGGGCAGTCCTGAAGGTAATGGCCGTAAAACCGGTATCGATTACAAGGTGAGAAGACAAAATTCACGCAAACAATAATACCAGAACATAAGCAATTCAAAAAGCCATCCGGTCTCGGGTGGCTTTTTTGGTAATAGAAAATGCCTTCCTATTTTTATACTATGACAACTTCCGCACTATACGAGATCTATCTTCAACATCCTTCTGTACAGACCGATACCCGGAAATTGAAGCGCGGTGATCTCTTTTTTGCACTCAAAGGTCCGAACTTCAACGCCAACGCTTTTGCACAGAACGCGCTTGATGCAGGCGCGGCCTATGTTGTGGTCGATGATCCCGAGTATGCCAATAAGGAGAACATTATTTTGGTGGATGATGTGCTGAATACGCTTCAGGAACTTGCACTTCATCACCGTCGGCAATTTAAAATCCCCTTCATTGCTGTTACTGGCAGCAATGGTAAAACCACTACCCGCGAATTGATTCATGCGGTGTTGTCGGCAACGTTTACGACCTATACCACCAGGGGAAACCTCAATAACCATATCGGCATTCCGCTTACCCTGTTGTCAATACGGCCCGGGGCAGAGATGGCCGTAATAGAAATGGGGGCTAATCATCAGGGTGAGATCGCCTCCTATTGCCGCTATACCGAACCTACACATGGCCTTATCACCAACTGTGGCAAAGCCCACCTGGAGGGGTTCGGATCTGAAGAAGGAGTACGAAAAGGAAAGGGTGAGCTGTATGATTTTTTACGCGCTACCGGAGGTACCGCATTTGTGCTGAAAGAACTGGATTACCTGGTACAGATGAGCAAAGGGATCCGGGAAATTGTTTTTTACGGCGGAGAGGATTCAGCGGTAACGGGTACGATTACCCGAAACGCTCCTTTCCTGGAGGCCGCGGTTGAAGCGTATGGAGAGGCGGTAGTGGTGAAATCTAATCTGGTAGGCGCTTATAACCTGCCCAATATTCTGGCAGCCATGTCGGTAGCCCATCATTTTGGAGTGAGCAGCAGTTCAGCCGCCGATGCGATAGCAAATTACTATCCTTCCAACAACCGTTCACAACTGATTGATGCTCCTGCGGGGAATAAGATCATCCTGGATGCATATAATGCCAACCCCAGCAGCATGCGTATAGCCATAGAAAACCTGGCATCGCTGGATGCTGAAAAGAAAGTGCTGGTTCTCGGGGCAATGGCGGAACTGGGACCGGAAAGCGCTGAAGAACTTCAACGTAGTATTGAACTGATACAACAGTATACCTGGGCAGGTGTGTTCCTGGTTGGGGGTGATTTCCTGAATGTAACCCATCCCTATGAACAGTTTGAAACGGCGGAGGCCGCCGGCAAACGTGTTAGCGCGTTACAGTTTAGCAATGCCTATATGCTGATAAAGGGCTCCCGGAGCAGAGCAATGGAAAAAGTGCTGGACGCGATCCGCTAAAGGTTTCCCGGCTTAGTCTTCTTTCGGTTTTGCCAGTGCAGGTGGGGCGCCTACTGCTTCCAGGATGCCTGTCAGCAGGGTTTTCCAGATCAGGGCAAAAAAGGATTTACTGGTTTCGCGGGTATACACGGGATTGGTTATGCGCTGTTTGTCGCCCTTAACATTATCGCTTTTAACCACAAAGGTATTGGCCAGAAAACCTAAAAAGCCGCGTTCTTTCAACCCCTCTTCATCATCCTGCTTCAACGGAACGATTTTCAGATCATCATACAAAATCGTAACCCGACCGTTGCCCCTGTAATCTGATCCGTTGATACGGGAATTAATAGATTGAATATTCAGGCTTTTAACGGAAAACATACCCAGCGGTTCGGTGACGGTATTCAGGGTGGTGCCGTCCATTTTTCCCATGCTCATATCAACCGAAAAAATTCCTTCTTTATGCCGGGCAAGGTTGAAGGTAAATGTTGCCTGAATGGCTGCTTTTCCCATCAGTGAAGCCCTTGCGTTGGCAACCATTAATGGATTCCGCTCAATAATGGCGATGTTATTGGTAACATTAGTTAATTTACCTGACGCATTGGAAAAAGACAATACCCCCGCTTTCTTCGAATTCGGATTATATTCTTCATACTCGATATCGAAGTTGGAAATTGTCATTTCCTTTATATGCAAATCGATGGGCAGCTTCATGAGCGCCTGGTGAGGATAGTTTCCAACCTTAGAACCCGAAAATGGCGGCAGGCTCCGGTTACAATACACTTCAAGATTGCCGTTCGATAGTTCAGCAGATTCCGCAAAGAGAATCTGATCATTCAGCAGGCTCCACCAGTTGATTTCGTTCAGCACCACCTTTTTGAAGTTGAGTGTATACAATTCTTTCACTTCTTTCTGCTGTTTCACAAACTGCTGGCGACTGACCCTGGGCTTAAGGGCCACATTGCTCAATTCCAGATCTTTTTTAGCGGCTGAGATGAAGACCCCGCCAACCATGATATTGTACACACTATCCGGTGTGCTGTAAACATAATCTTCAAAGCGCACCTGCGCATCCTTTGCAAACAATATTCGCGTGGTATCCAGCACTGAAGCAGAATCGATCAATATATCCTGAATATCAACCGTTACCTTTTGTATCGCCATCTTCTTATCCTGTGTAACATTATAATGCTCCAGGTCGGCATCCTGTATCAGCAACCGGTTCAGTTTGATCCGGTCCATATCCTTAAGAATCAACTGGTCTATCGGCGTGGTATCAACGGGCAATGCATCATTGTACTCGCGGTGGGTATGATAGATACGGATCCGGGGCTTGGTTATCAGCAGTGTGTCAAGATCGATGACGCTGGTTTCCACCAGCAGGGATGGATCAATTCCTTCTATGTTCAGGCGGTCGACCTCCAGGAAAAAAACCTCATTGGGTGCACGGCGCAACGAATCCAACCGGGCCAGTACGGAAGAATCGGGTGAAAGTCGGGCATTAAACAGCGTTACCCGGGCATTCAGTACATCTACTTCCAGAGAACTGATATCAAGCTGGTATAATCCATTGGTGGCATCATGAACCAGGCCGGAAATCTTTTCGATCAGCTGAGGTTCAAAATCCGTTAATTTACGATCGCGTAAATAAAAGAACACTGCCACGGCGAGGCCAGCAAGGACAAGAAGAGCAATTAAAACTTTTTTCATGCATCAGGGTGCCGGCTTAAGCCCATAAAGAACTGTTCAGGGGGGCCAGGCACATAAATTATATAAAATATTATTCCACCCGGTATCTATTTCATAAAAATTATCGATATCTACCCGGTGACCCTTATGAATTGTACATGTGAAAAAAATTAATGAGTTCAAAAAAATGTAATTTAACAGTTCACTCACTATTATGAAGCAATTGCCGATTACCGTCAGAAGATCCATCGAATTGATGGGATTGTTTTTTTTAGGAACCTTAATTGTTGCCGGGAAAGGCGTACTTACCCCCATCATCATTGCTTTTTTTATCGCTATCCTGGTCTATCCCCTTTACCGGTTCTTTCACCGGCATAAGCTGGGCACCGGATTATCCATTTCACTATGTCTGCTGATACTAATCATTTGTTTTGGGGGAATCATCTGGTTTTTCTCGGCCCAGGTTGGTGTGCTGATCGCCGATTTCCCAAAAATCAGGGAAAACATTACCGCCCACCTTCAAAGTTTAAGTGAATGGATCAACCAGAAAACCAATTTTAGCACCGAACGGCAGCTCGCCATTATCAATGAGCAGGGCACCAAACTGCTCGACTATGCAGGAGGGATATTAGGCGGCGCCGCAACATCTGTAACGTCTATATTTATTCTGATTGGATTGCTGCCGATCTATATCTTCCTCATCCTATACTATAAGAATCTGCTGCTCAAATTCATTTTCATGTGGTTTCCGCGTGATGACCACCCGAAGCTGGAAGACGCGATGCGCGAAACACAGGTGATCATTAAAAGCTACCTGCTTGGCCTGCTGATCCAGATCGGTTATATCACCCTGTTATTAGGTGGCATCCTGATGATCATCGGTATAAAACATGCGCTGCTCATCGGCGTAATTTTCGCTGTGCTGAACCTCATTCCCTATGTAGGGGCGCTTATTGGAAACATTATAGGCGTTTTGCTGACAATATCTTCCTCCCAGGAATTATGGCCTGTATTTGCCGTATTGATCACCATTGCTGTTGTACAATTTCTCGATAACAATATACTCATGCCCCGCATCGTGGGATCAAAAGTTAAAATCAATGCGTTGGCGACAATTATTGGGGTAATCATTGGTGGCGCGCTCGCGGGTATAGCCGGTATGTTTTTATCGCTCCCCATTATTGCCGTACTGAAGATCGTCTTCGACCGTTCCGATAATTTCAGGCAATGGGGTGTTTTATTTGGAGATGAACGGCCACCCAGAAGTCCAATGGCTTTTCCCGTATTCCGCCTGAAGCCAAAATCGAAATAATGAATTTTCGGGTGCAATGCAATTTCAGGTGCTACTTATGTTTTAGCAGATGAATTATTACCAGTTAAATTCAGACTTTAAAGTAGTTTGGAAAATTTCCTAATGCGGGCATTAAGGGAAGGAATATTTTCATGGCTGATGTTGGTTAACAGCGCAGAAAATTCTCTTATCCGCTCTGGATGGGCGGTGCATAAATCCGATAAGGCCTGAAGGGCATTCACCCGAACAATTTTACTTTCCTTCGAATCTGCAGCCCATGTCCGGAGGAGCTTCCATACCTGATTTTGTTCTTTTCTTTCAAGTGAAAGTCGCGGTAAAAGCTGTGCCAGGTGCCACTTTAGCTCAATGTCTGAGGCTTTACTGCTCAGTTCTATCAATGCATTCTTATGAGGGGCCAGGTAATTCGGACTGTTCAGGGTAACTTTCTCTATGGCATCCGCGGCGCGCATTACCAGGATACGGTCTTTATGAAAGAGCAGCTCAAACAGTTCATCGAAAGCAGGCTGACTGTCAATAGCTTTAGCAACCGTATTGCTATTGCCGATCGACCTTCGGTCTGTACCCTGTAACAATTGTTCAATGGACTTCATACATTAACAAATAGCAGTAGTTATTGAAAATAGTACTGCATTTTCTTATTTCGAATGATGCATTTCTTTCGGCATACCCACCGGTATCAACGCTTTTAGCTCCGCACTTCATTCCGGATGTTACCGGCTTCAAAAGCGCTTAAATTTTCAAGAGTAATATCAGCGATATTGGTTAGCGCGTTGGACGTAAGAAAAGCCTGGTGACCGGTGATCAGTACATTATTAAAACTCTGTAAGCGGGTAAATACATCGTCGAGAATCAGTTTGTCGGAAAGATCTTTGAAGAAGAGGTGTTCTTCTTCTTCGTACACATCCAGTCCGAGCGATCCTATTGCTCCCAATTTCAATCCTTCGATAACCGCTTTGGTATCGATCAGCGCCCCACGGCTGGTATTGATCAGCATAACGCCCGGCTTCATTTTAGAAATTGTTACCGGGTTAATCAGGTGAAAGGTATCGGGTGTCAACGGGCAATGCAGCGAGATAATATCCGCTTGCGCAAATAAGGTATCCAGGAGGGTGAATTCAATGCCACTTTCGTTCAGCCCTTCGGGCTCAGCAACATCATAGCCCAGCACGCGGCAGCCAAATCCCCGGAAGATGCCGGCGGTAACCCGTCCGATCTTACCCAGTCCGATTATACCGGCTGTTTTACCATTCAAGTCGAAACCCATTAACCCATTGAGTGAAAAGTTTCCTTCCCGAATCCGGTTATAAGCCCGGTGGGTTTTTCGGTTAAGGGTCAATACAAGTGCCAGGGTATGTTCAGCAACAGCATGCGGCGAATATGCCGGAACACGAACAACGGTAATGCCCGCATTGGAAGCCGCTTTCAGATCAACATTATTGAAACCCGCGCAGCGTAAAGCAATGACCTTAACCTGATGCTGGCGTAAAATATCAATTACCGCTGCATCCACTTTATCATTCACAAAAACACATACGGCATCATAGCCGCTGGTCATCATAGCTGTATGCACATTCAGGGGAAGATCCAGGAACTCCAGGGTATGGTTGAAGTTACTGCTGCGTTCTTTAAAAAAACGGATGTCGTATTCTTTGGCGCTGAAAAAGAGGACGTTCATGGGAGATACTTGAATAATGGATGACCTTATCCGTTCTGCATGATAAATATGCAGTCGGACCAATATTACTATTATTCCGGAAATCCGGTTACTCCTTTCCTGAATTCTTTTAAATCAGCCTCAGTATATTCCGGACAGGCTCCTGCATGAGCAGCCACAAACGCTGATAAAAGTACCGCATGTTCCAGAGCTTCTGACAGAGCGCTTCCCCGAATACGGGCGGTCAGAAATCCAGCTAAAAAGGCATCCCCGCTGCCAACCGTGTCTTTAACACGCACTTTAACTCCCTGAACCTTTTGCGTATGATGGTGACTGTAATATACTGCCCCGGCGGCACCCTGTGTTACAATGATTTCTTTAACCGACGGGAATGTTTCGAACAATTGCTGTATCGGATCATTTTCTGATAGATTCCGATCGGGTAACCAACCGGTAATGATAGATAATTCCTCACCATTCAGTTTCAGCAAGTTGGTTTTTTGTAAAAGTTCGAAAATGATTTCCCGATCATAATGAGGCTTTCGCAAATTTATATCGAACACCCGGAAAGCACTTTTTTGTATCAGCTTCAACAATGTATTTCGTGAAACCGGGTTACGGGCAATAAGGCTTCCAAAAACCAGCATGGATGATTCGGCCACGCACCTTTCCAGATCAGCATTAACTATGATATAATCCCACGCTACCTGCTCCCGTATGGTATAACTGATATGCTGATCGGCATCAACCAGAACATCTACCGTAGAAGTTGGATAATGGGCAGACAGTAAACAATACTGCTGATCTATCCCTTTTTGTTGTAGCAGTTTCCGAATGTCTCTTCCTGGCTGATCATCGCCTGTTTGGGTTATAATTGTACTGTTTATTCCTTGTTGTCGCAGGTGATAACAAACATTCAACGGAGCGCCTCCTAATTGCCTTCCTTCAGGTAACATATCCCATAATATTTCTCCGAAACAAACCACCTGATTTTCGGTTGAAGCATCCGCCCGATGCCTGTGATTATCTTTAGTATTCATATACTATCGTTTAATGGATAAAACCGATATGCCGTCAAACCATCCTTACCGATGGATCGACACCTGTTACACAGTTGGATTTCCATGGTATGAATATAAATGTTATTGTTAGCCCAATCTCTGTAAACAACGACGAATATTGCTTATTTTGCAGCTAGTCGGCTAAAGCGCTGAAAAACATAAAATTCTCTATCCTCCTGCAACCAATGGAACAAAAACCCAAAAAACGCCGTTTTCTGAAACGTGCACTTATCGCAGGAAGTATTCTTATCCTGATCTTTCTTGCCCTGCAATATTGGTTCATCAACAATGCCCGGAATGTACTGAAGAATTATATCTCTGAACAATCTAAAGGGAAAATAACCCTTGAACTGGAACGGCTGAACCTGAACCTGCTGACTAAAAGACTGCAGATCGTTCAGGGTGAACTTAAAAGCACCGACAGCACTATTGCTCCCGTCTCTTACCAGGTGAACTTTACCCGCCTTTCGGTGAATGTGGGGTCGATGTGGTCGCTGCTCTTTCGCAAAGAACTGATGCTGGATTCCCTGAAGATCTATAACCCGAATATTCGCGTAACCCAGTGGCGTAAAGATACCAGCCGCCTGCAGGAAATCGATAAGCTATCCATCCCACAGGAACTGGGCAAAGTGTATAACGCCCTGCTCGGCGCATTAAATGAATTTGCCGTACGCCGGATCATTATCGATAACGCACAGGTGAACCTGGTGAATAAGATTGATCCGGAGTCGGAACCGGTTAACATCTCCAATATCCATTTCGACCTGTCGCGGAAATATACCCT
Source organism: Bacteroidota bacterium (assembly GCA_023409675.1). Classification (GTDB taxonomy): domain Bacteria; phylum Bacteroidota; class Bacteroidia; order Chitinophagales; family Chitinophagaceae; genus Flavitalea. The sequence goes on along the minus strand of JAEYRC010000094.1, from coordinate 444 downwards.
GGAAAACAACCGCTATGTTTTTACCCCCGGTGAACAAACCATTGAACTGCGCACCTTCAATCAGGATATCGCACTGCCCGATGAACGGCACCGGCTGGCCTTTAAATCATTCCGACTGCAACTGATCGGTCAAACGATTGAAATGGACAGTTGCACCGTTACCGCCAGGTCAACGGATTCGGTAAAAAGCAACTATTCGATCTTTTATAAGAAACTTTATCTCTCCGGTGTGGATTTCCCCGCGCTCTCTGCACAAAACCTGATCAAGGCCGACACGGTGTATTGTGTTAATCCTGTAATCGACTTTAATATCTACCGAGCAGAAACAACAGCGCAAAACAATACTCCCGATCCACGGAAGATCATTGGCGAACTCAGCGGAAACCTCGACCTGGGCTATGTAAAAATTGAACAGGCAGGAATTAATTTTAACCTATATGGGAA
>JAEYRC010000066.1 GCA_023409675.1 Bacteroidota bacterium | reverse complement strand
AAATTAAGAATTTCAATGGCGACGAACTGGTCGACCGGATTTTGCAATTAGATGAAGAACGGAAAAAACTGCAGCTGGCATTTGATAACAATCAGGCTACGGTAAACAGCCACTCCAAATTGATTGGTCGCAAAATGGCGGCCGGTGAAAAAGCTGAAGCTGAAAAACTGAAGCAGGAAGTGGCAGAACTGAAGCCGAAACTAATGGAATTCACGTCCAAACTGGAGCAAACCGAAAAGCTTTTGCAGGAAGTGCTGGTTCAACTTCCCAATCTTCCCGATGAAAAAGTCCCCCCCGGAAAATCACCGGAGGAGAATCAACTTATCCGCCAGGGTGGCAGCATTCCACAATTACCGGAAAATGCGCTGCCTCACTGGGAACTGGTTAAGCAATATCAACTGATTGATTTCGATTTGGGCACTAAAATCACCGGAAGCGGTTTTCCGGTCTATATCGGAAAGGGAGCCCTGCTCCAGCGCCGCCTCATCAATTACTTTCTCGAATTCAATACAGCGGCAGGGTATACCGAATACCTTCCTCCCCTGCTGGTCAATGCCGGATCGGCTTATGCTACCGGCCAGTTGCCCGATAAGGAAGGGCAAATGTATCATGCTACAGAAGATGATTTTTACCTGATTCCCACCGCTGAGGTTCCGCTGACCAATATCTTCCGGGGTGAATTACTGAAAACCGAAGACCTGCCCGTTAAGATGACGGGGTATACACCCTGTTTCCGCCGTGAAGCAGGCAGCTATGGCAAGGACGTACGTGGACTTAACCGGCTGCACCAGTTCGATAAGGTGGAGATTGTGCAGATCGTTGAACCGGAAAAAAGCAGCGCCACACTGGAAGAAATGGTGGCTCATGTAGAACAATTGCTGATTAACCTGGAACTGCCTTACCGTATCCTTCGGCTATGCGGTGGCGATATGGGCTTTGCCTCGGCCATTACCTATGACTTTGAAGTATACAGCGCTGCCCAGCAGAAGTGGCTCGAAGTCAGTTCCGTATCTAATTTTGACACCTTCCAGTCGAACCGCATGAAGCTTCGCTTTAAAGATGCTACGGGTAAGAATCGCCTTCCGCATACGCTTAACGGCAGTTCGCTGGCACTTCCGCGAATTGTCGCCTGCCTGCTGGAAAACAATCAGTACGAAGACGGAATTCATCTGCCTGCTGTTCTGGGCGATCTTATCATAAGCTAATAATATCAGCGGGAAATTTAACCGTGATCCCAAGGCTTTCAGGGATAAGATGCATAAATGCAAATTCCTTACGAAATATGATTGTACATACTCCCGCCAAGTGATACGACGAAAGAAACTTCACAATTCGATTCAACAACCAGCATTAATCCGGAACCAGTAAGTGGAGGTTTTGTATATGCTGCTTTGGGATAAAATTGTATTGCACATCAGTCTTTCAATCTATACTGTACGATAATAAAAACATCGGGCTTTATTAGAAAGAATGCAAAAGCTAACAACACATTGATTATATAACGTCTATGGTTACACTATAGATCGAGAATTAGATTTACATTATTTCCACTTGTAGTAATCAAATGCAGATTTCATTTCCATGAAAGTTTTCAAGGCTAAAAATATGTAATCGAATGATGCATTGGAAAATATTACCAGCGTAACATGCGTTTATGTTGATGTCTATTTTTCAGCGTGAGGTTGCTGTCTGAAGCCCGGGAATGCGTGTTTGGTTTTTCAACCTAACGATAGCTATAAATGAGCGACTTACACATAAGAACCTGATTTATGTTGAATAGGCTTAACCGGTTTTATTATGCTGGATTTAACAGTTTCTGCTGAAAAAGAATATTATCTTATTTCCATATTTCCTATGGAATATTTGATAGGAAAGAAGAGATTTCAGTCCATAGAAATTCTGATTTCTTTAGATAAGTCCGGACCCATTCTTGTACTCAGGATTAAACATTTTCCCCGAAGGAGAATCTTATCTTTATAAAAACACGTTTTTGGATACAGCCGCAAAAAATAAGCACCTGCTCTGGAGAGCCGGATTTGGCCCTGATTCCCGCCAACTCAGCATGTTGGGCACCACCACACCTGCTGCACTGTTGACGGAACTGCTTAATTCTTCCAGCCAGTCCCCGCATTTAATAGATATTACCGACCCTGAAATCCGGGCCCTCAGCCGGCGTGTCGATGATCAGGGCAAACCGATTGTACTCACCGCAGCCCAGCGGCTCCGCATCCGGGAAGCATCGAGGGAAGATTATAAAAAACTGAATGTAGCCTGGCTGCAGCAGATGGTAGAATCGGAAAACCAGCTCGGCGAAAAGATGGCCCTTTTCTGGCATGGCCACTTTGCCAGTCGCAGTATCAACATATTTTATCAGCAACAATTGATCGATATCCTTCGTACCCATGCGATGGGCAATTTTGGAACTCTTTTGAAAGAAGTCAGTCGCTCGGCATCGATGATCAATTTCCTGAACAACAACCAAAACCGCAAAGACCGTCCCAACGAGAATTTTGCCCGTGAGGTGATGGAACTTTTTACCCTGGGCATAGGGAATTATACAGAGAAGGATGTGAAGGAAGCTGCCCGTGCCTTCACCGGATGGGGCGTTACGGTTCAGGGCGATTTTTCCTTTCGCCGCGCGCAGCATGATGAAGGCATAAAAACCTTCCTGGGAAAAACAGGCGCTTTTGGCGGATCGGATATCCTGGACATACTGCTCGAGCAGCGCGCTACAGCCACCTTTATCACGCGGAAGATCTACCGCTTTATGGTTAACGAAAAGCCTGATGACGAAAAAGTTCGCTGGCTTTCCGATCGTTTTTATTCCGGCGGCTATAATATTCGCAACCTGATGCTGGATATCTTCAGCAGCGATTGGTTCTTTGATGCTGAAAATACCGGTAACCGGATAAAATCGCCGGTTGAACTGCTGGTGGGCATCCGCAGAACCCTTCCGATGGATATTCAAAATGCACAGGTTCAGGTGATGTTACAAAGCCTCCTGGGTCAGGTACTGCTTTTTCCACCGAATGTTGCAGGATGGCCGGGAGGGAAAAACTGGATCGATGGTTCATCACTTATGTTGCGGTTGCGGATACCGCAGATGATAGCGGCCGGTGAAATTCCTGACCTGGAAACCAGTGATAATGACGACCTGGCTATGGGCAGGATGGATATGCCGAAAAACCTACGGGGTATGGCGGCATTTACCTCCGATATCGACTGGAAGCCCCTGCAGCATTACCTGAAAGACACCCCGGATAAAGACATAGCCGATGTGCTGAGTAATGTTGTACTGCCCTATATACCCGGACGGAAATTCAAGGTTCAATATGGCCGGCTGAACCGCGGTTCAAGAGAAGAACTGATCCGCTCTTCAGCGATTCAACTAATGAGCACACCCGAATACCAGCTATGCTGATTAATTCAATGAAATCATTCAGATGCATATAAAAAGACGAACATTTCTGCAGACCGGCACCCTGGCAACAGCTTCCCTGCTGATACCGGATTTCCTGAAAGCTTTTCAATATAAGCCACTGGTGCCGCCGGGAAATAAGGTGCTGGTGATCATCCAGCTAAATGGAGGGAATGACGGACTGAATACGGTTGTGCCTTACCGTAATGATGTATATTACAGGCTCAGGCCGCAGCTCAGCATAAAAAAAGAAGAACTGAACCGGATCACCGATGACTGTGGCTTACACCCTGCCCTGCAATCTTTCCATAGGTTATATGATGAGGGCAACCTGGCCATCCTCAACAATGTTGGATATCCCAACCCCAACCGTTCACACTTCAGAAGTATGGATATCTGGCAGAGCGCTTCAGACAGCGCGGAATACCTGAACAGCGGATGGGTGGGAAGAATGCTTGATGAAGCTTGTGAAGATTGTATTCAGCCGGTATCAGCAATAGAGATCTCCGACAGCCTCAGCCAGGCACTTAAAGGTGATGAAATAAAAGGTTTAGCCCTAAAAGATCCCCGGAAATTGTTTCATGCCTCCAACGACCGGTATTTCCGGGAGCTGGCTATGGCACACCATCATCACGAGCATGAACAACCGGTGGATTATCTCTATAAAACCATGTCGGAAACCATGGCAGGAGCGGAATATATTCATGCGAAATCATCGATCCTGTCCACCCGTGTTGATTATCCCCGAACAGCTCTGGGACATGGGATGAAAACAATAGCCGGATTAATTCTTTCCAACATAAATACAAAGGTCTATTACATTTCTCTTGGTAGTTTCGATACGCATGTTGCTCAGCAAGGACAGCAAAACCGTCACCTGACTACCCTGAACGATGCCATAGAATCTTTTGTACGTGAAATGAAAGCGCATCATCGTTTTAACGATGTTATGCTGATGACTTTTTCAGAATTTGGCCGGCGGGTGGCTCAAAATGGCAGCCGGGGAACCGATCATGGTGCTGCCAATAATATGTTTTTTATCAGCGGCGGCCTGAAGAAACAGGGTATCCTCAATGCGCTGCCCGACCTCGAGGACCTCGATAATGGCGACCTGAAATATACAATTGACTTTAAGTCGGTCTACGCTACGATGCTCAAAAAATGGCTGGGCGCCGATGACCGGAAGATTTTACGGGATAATTACCGGCATTTGGATTTTATATGATGTTTGGTATCGTCGTTACCAGCGGAACGCAATCTGCTGACCACCACGCAACAGGCACAATTCTGCAGCAGGGCTAAAAATAATTTAATACCTTTAAAGTAAGCCCCATGCCATATGCGACGATATGCATTTTTGATAACAAGCCTCGCCATAATAGCCATTGTTGTGGTCAGTTGTTTCGGCAAACAAGGTGCGGATACTGCTGAAGCCATTCCGGATGAGGTTGATTTTAATTTTCATGTAAAACCCATTCTCTCCGACCGCTGTTTTAAATGTCATGGACCTGATGCCGCCCAGCGCCAGGCAGATCTGCGCCTTGATCTGGAATCAGAAGCGTTTGCGGCGTTAAAAAATTCTCCGGATTTGCATGCAATTGTTCCCGGCAAACCCGGACTAAGTGATATGATCACCCGCATCTACTCCGAAGATCCCCAGGTGATCATGCCTCCGCCTGAATCTAATCTTACCTTATCGGATTATGAAAAATCCATTCTGAAAAAATGGGTTGCACAGGGTGCAAAATTCAAAAAACACTGGGCATATATCGCTCCGGAAAAAGTAGCGGTGCCTAAAGTTAAAAACACCGGCTGGCCGGCCAATACCATCGATTATTTTATTCTTTCCCGGCTGGAGCGATCGGGCCTGAAGCCTTCTCCACGTGCCGATGCCGAACGCCTCATCCGGCGTCTTTCGTTTGATCTGACCGGCCTTCCGGCATCTACTGCCATGGCTGATCAGTTTCTTGCAGATCCTTCACCAGAACAGTATGAACGGATTGTAGACCGATTACTGGCCTCACCGGCCTATGGTGAACGCTGGGCTAATTACTGGCTCGACGTAGCCCGCTATGGTGATACTCATGGCTACCAGGATGACCTGCCTCGGGTTATGTGGCCCTGGCGCGACTGGGTGATCAAGGCTTTTAATGAAAACATGCCTTATGACCAGTTTGTAACCTGGCAACTGGCCGGCGATCTGCTACCCGATGCCGGTAAGGAACAAATGCTGGCATCAGCATTCAACCGCAACCATAAGATCAGTCAGGAAGGCGGAATTATCGACGAGGAATACCGGGTGGAATATGTGGCCGACCGCACCAATACTTTCGGAAAAGCGTTTATTAGTTTATCGGTTGAGTGTAGCCGTTGCCACGACCATAAATATGACCCTGTTAGTCAGAAAGAATACTTTCAACTCTTCGCTTTCTTTAACAATGTAAAGGAAACCGGATTTGTGCAGAACCTGGAGACACCCCTGCCCTGGATGCCCATTTCCAAATCTGATCTCTCCGGAGCCCTGAAATTTTTGAATGCCGCTTCCGTACTCAAGACTGAAAAAGATACTATCCGTCAGATGATCATGCAGGAGGAACCGGGTATCCGCAAAACACATGTACTCGACCGTGGCCAGTATGACCTTCCCGGCGAAGTAGTTGAACCCGGTGTTCCGCAAACAATTCTTGGATTTAAATCGTCCTATGCGCCTGACCGTTATGGACTTGCCCAATGGCTTTTTGATAAAGAAAATCCGCTCACCGCCCGCACTATGGTCAACAGGCTCTGGCAGGACCTGTTTGGCAGGGGCATTGTAG
>JAEYRC010000030.1 GCA_023409675.1 Bacteroidota bacterium | reverse complement strand
GAATATTATGGTCGAGGCTGAACTGGCTAAGTAGCACCGGTGGTTCACCAAATTTTTACTGCTATCCTGCAGGCGAGTTCTTTTTCTTCGGATTGCCGGCGATAGTCCAGGCATATAATTTAACCCGCATGCCCAGGATCTTTGAATTGGGTCGGGGCCTGACCATTGCTTCGAGCTGATCTTCCAGTGCCTTCCGTTTCTTTTTCTTGTCAACACCTTCCACTTTTACCGTTGCGCCGGTATACAGCGCTTCGTTTTCGGGAAGGTATTTGAGGTTGCTGCAGGAGTTCAGCAGCAACAGTATGCCACATCCATAGAATAGTATCGTCAGCGTATTGATCCGGTTCATAATTAATTCGTATTTTCTCCGGTCTCCCGGTCTGCCTTTTTCTTCTTTCTTCTTTCTTCAGCTTCCGCCAGTTTTTTCCGCCGGAAAATATCTTTGAACTTATCGTAATCCAGTGAAATGATAAAGCTTACACCTGTTTCAATAACATAGCCTTCAATAACGCCGGTGTATTCATTGTCGCGATACGCGCGCAGCATATATCGTCCATCCTTACTCAGCAAATAATCGATAGCGATGTTACCCGCCAGGTTGGTCGACTGCTGATCAGACTGTTGCGGACCTTCCAGTTCGAAATTACTTCCAACGGTTACACGCAACCGGTCATTTAAAAGCTGTTTCGATAAAGACAGGTTCAGGTCGGTTCGGTTTTGCATCTGTCCGGTGGAATAATCTTCTGAAGACAGTACATCAAAATTGATATCCACTCCGGCGATGAGGTCATCGGTCAGTTTATTCAGCTCCTGCGTCAGGATCTTGCTAACACTCTGGCGGGCCACAGTTTCCATATTCAAACCATCGCCACTGCTTTCGAAAGGGTTCTCACTCACAAATCGACCCAGCAGCAGCAGAGCGAAAACCTGTTTGTTCATTTCGGATGGCTCCGACCGTAATTGATTTAACCGCACTTCTACATCCGTTACCACCTGCTGATCAATATTGAAGTTATCTTCTTCAGGAAGTTCGATATCAAAACTTACTTCGGGTTGAAGCAGTTCACCGCCCAGTTGCAGCATCACCTGGAAGGGCAGTTTTTGTTTATAAAGATTCTTATTGGTATGGGTAGTCTGATTTTCTACCAGCGACAGGGGAGCGGTGTTGGCTTCATAAACGGCGGTCAGATCAATACTTGCTTCCGTTGGTTCACCCAACCAGGTGATTTTACCGCCTTTCTGTATTTCAAAACGGCGCCGAAGGAAATTGAACGACAGCTCATAGGCGCCTTTTTCCACTTCATAGGTTCCGGTCAGGCTTAGCTTCCCACTCTGATCCATAACCGCCGACAATTGCGCCAGTCCGGATACTTCAAGGAAGTCGCCATTACCCTCATCAATGATAACACTGAAAACCGCTTCACGATCCACTTCGATATTCATAGCCAGTTCCATACCCCTGAAATCGGTGGAGTTCAGTGAATCAAAGGAGGCAAGGCTCAGTACTGTATCAACCTTCACCGAATCCATATCCACAAAATTCACAATCCCTTCACGCGAAGCCACCCCGGGTTCCGATGAAGGCAATACGATGGTAAAGTTGGTGTTGTCATTGATCTTCAGGTTGCCATTCACTACAGGAGCGCTTTCCGAACCGCTGATCTTCAGATCGGTATCAAAGAAGAGTCGACCATAGAAAAGGTCATTATTTTGTTTGGTAGAATTCAGGGCCATGAAATTGTCGGCCGTTAGTCCCATGTCAAAATTATAGTTCATGAAATTCGTGGTCCGGGCAATACCCGAAACGACGAGTTCATTGGAAGCGGAATCCAGCACCGTAAAGGAATTGAAGCGGATGCCCTGGTTATTCACGCTGATCGTCTGGTTATCGGCGCGGAAATCAGCGCCAAGCATCGCGGGGTTGAAGCGGGTGTCGTTGAAATTCAGTTCACCATTTACATCTGGTTTGTCGAAGCTGCCCCGGATCGCAAAGCGACCATCGAGATAACCTTCGGTGCGGGTAAGCGCTTTCATACTCAATGCTTCAACAGTACGCATGGGCAGCCGCTGTATATCCATCACCAGGTCCATTACGCCATCACCTTCCGGAAGGATGCGATAGGTGCCGTTAATGCCGAGTTCATTGCCACGGCCACTGAGATCAATATCAGCTTCAAAGGTATTTTCGACCCGGTTGTTCACTTTCAGCGCCAGATTGCCAACAGTATCTTCACGAAGCATCAGGTCGGTGATGTTAAGGTCGCTGGTAAATACCGGCCTTGTAGGCAGGTTGCTGATAATGGCCTCACCATTGATGATCCCATCGGCTATCAGTGTGTCGGGATTCATCACCGCGGTAAGGGTACCGATCCTGAAATTATCAAAGTTTACATTCAGGGGTGAGTTTGCCGCTGCTGATGCGCTGTTGACCGATAAGACCTGGTTTTCAAATTCCAGCGCCAGGTTGCGGATGTTGATATCGCCTGCATCCAGCTTAACCAGGTTATCGGAAGGAACCGTCCATTTGTCGTAATTCAGCAGCAGTGAATCCGGCGACAGGCTGATCGTATATACCTGCGGGTCGGGCTGGTTCACGCGGCCGCCTAACCGAAATCGGTCTTTGTCGGCGCGATCTTTAATATTCAGTCCGAAATTCAGGTTATTATCGGCCAGCGTGCCGCTGAGCCGGGTTTTAAAGATGTTCATGCCGCCGGCATTTACTTCACCGATCAGGGCAAGCAATTCGACGGAATTGTTGCTGGTAGTTCCGGCATCCAGGGCAAAATCCGAAATACGGTTCTCACCCATGATCACCAGGGGTGCAGTGGCTGTGGCCGACCAACCTTCGGAACGCGCGAAGCTGGCATTCAGGTTAATCGGATCGAGCCGTTCCAGGTCGGGGAGAAATGCTTTCAGCACCGGTGATTCGATCAATTGGGCCCTTATCGTAAAATCGTAATAATCGAGGCTGTCGGCCTGCTGCTGAGGCATCAGGGCAAAATAAGGTTGTATGGCATCCTGGAAGACAGTTCCGAGTTGAGCGAGGTTATAGGTTCCATTTAAGCGTGCTGTGAGAAACTCACTTTGCACCCGTACGTAATTGCCCGAATCACTTCGGCCCGCATCCACCAGGAAACTATCGAGAACGATCCGTTGTCCATCAAGCAGCAATACCGATTCGCTGATCAGCATTTCACCGCGGAGGTCAGCCATATCCAGTGAAGGGAAGTCGGCGTTTATTTTTCCCCGGTACACCAGTGGATCGGGGGTAAAGCCCAGGGGCAGTGTTTTGATGCTGTCAACCGCCAGGTCAAGTTTAATAGCCGGAGATTCGGCCGCTATATCGGCAGCTCCGTTTAGTTGCAGGGTGATATTTGGATCCGCAATATTCAGTTTCGCGGTTGCCTGCTGCCGGGCAAGTGCTCCTTCCAGCAGAATATCGTTATAGGTATAGCGGTTATAGGTAACCGAATTAATCCGTCCGCGCAGGTTTGCATTCGCGGTTTTGGGATCAAAACCTCTTCCTGATGCGGCAAATGAAGCTGTTAGCGGCCCATAGAGCGTATCATTTTGCATGATCACGCCCAATTGCAGGTTGTTGACATTCAGTTTGGCCGTATAGGTAGCCGCGGTGGGTGAAGTAGCGTGCCGGATATTGCCATCGAGGAATACCGCGCCCAGGTCGGTATCGAGTCGCAGGTCGGCAATGGCAGCCTGCATATTCCCGGATATGGCTCCACGAAGATCAATGCGGTTGGGCAGGGTGATATTATTGGGCAAAGCGCCTTTGGGCATGAGTGCCTGCACATCGCGGCGGCTGGTATGAAACTCCCGGATGGTCAGCCGGCCATTCAGGTTGTCCATTTCCGGGAGACCGTTCACGGTTCCGTAAATATTCAGGCGGGTATCGCCAAATCCGGAGGCGGTAAACTGATTGATGTTTAATCTGGAAAGTCTTCCATTAACATCCGCATTAACAAACAGTACGTCATCAGGATTACTGAATGCCGGTTGTGTGGCAAGGTCCGGTACGAAATGCAATACATCACGCAGCGCGATGCGTGTTTGATCAAGGTCGAGGTTGATCAGGACGGCATCTGGGTTTTTTGTCAGATCATCCAGTGACGTATACTGAAGATCAACTCCGCGGGTGATACGCGTACCGGGAGTTTCGATCAGCAAGTCCTTCAGGTAGGCCCGGTTGGCAGAATACAGAAAATCTGTTTTAAGGGTATTGAGCACAAACCCGCTTTTTTCGCGCATTTCACCTTTGGTGATTTTTCCGCTGATTGAATCGCCCGCGAAGACAAAATCATCAATGTGAAAACTGACCTGTTGCGCGTCGAGGTGTCCGAAGTCCATCCCCCGGCCTGCAGGAGGCGTTTTATCATCATCAAATTTGAGTGAATTATTATTAAGGGCGATTCCATCGACATAAATCTTCCAGGCTTTCTCCTCCACCACCTCTGTGGCTTCCTGTTCCACCTCTTCTTCTACCACAGCCGATCCGGTGGTTTTACCCATACGGATGCCCGAATAGGTGTCATTGAGTTCGATTTTTTCCAATTCAATCACCTGATTGGCCAGGTCGATCTTTTTCGTACGCAGGGCCAGTTCACCGAGGTTAAGGTTAGCGAAGAGGTCGGAAACATTATTGCGGTAATCGACCTTAATATCCTCCAGATCAACCGGTCCGAGCCCCAGATTAAGGTTAAGAGGTTCACTGTCTTCGGCTACCTCCTCCTGCGGCGTATCTGGTTCAAGCAGCGGTTTAGACTGGAACACATGCGCGCGAACACCGCTGAGGTTGAGTGAAGCCACATCGAAGCTCATGGTATTCAGGTCGAAGCGGTCGATATCAGTATCGAAATGTCCGATCCAGAGGGTAACATCATTGCCGGTGATCACATCATCATAAACGAGACGGATGCGGTCGAGTGTAAGCGCTTTCAGGGTGATGGATGAACTGCTGGTATCGGTGCTGGTAGTAGTGGTATCCGTGCCGGCAAAGGCATCAATGATGTATTGAAAATTGAACACCGTATCGGGCAGGGTACGTTTAACCTTGGCCGTTAAATTTTCCAGTTCGATATTGTTCAGTTCGATATCGCCGCTGATTAGTTTAAGCAGACTGATATCGACTTTTATTTTTCCTCCGTACAGGAGTGTATCCTGTTGCTGATCTTCGAGGTAAACCCGGTCGAGCACAATATTTTTGGGCAGACCGATGAAGATTTTGCCGATCTCGAAACGGGTATCGATTTTGGTGAAAACGAATTGCTGCACTTTTTTGCGGGCAAAATCCTGTACCGGTGGAGTCTGGATTAGGATGAGCAGCAGCAGGAATAGTCCGATGACAGATCCGATGATGATCAGCAGTATTTTTCCTATTCTCTTCAGCAGTGGGTTTTTCTTCTTGTCGGGTTTGAGTTCTTCAGTCATATAAGGATAAAATCAGGTGCTGGTATATTTTAGCAAATTACAGGCCTTTGGGATATGGCGGTTCAGGATAAGATGGGAGGAAAATGACGTAAAAAAGCGTATTGGATGAGGAAAAAATTACACAGGGTTATATTATAGTTCCGCCAGAATAAAAATACATTTCCCGCAGATTCCGCGGATTTAGAGCAGATTACGCAGATTTTTTTTGTTGATTTATTTGTTTTGGTTAGATCAGCCCATGGTTTTAACCGTGGGTTTGCGGTTTTAACCGGGTTAATGTCGGTTTTTTTGTTGTGAGGGAGGTGGTTTATTTATTTTGATTATTTCACCAGCCCACGGTTTCAACCGTGGGTCAATGTGCCCGCACATTCACGCGGATTTAGAGCAGGTTGCGCAAATTTTTTTGTTGATTTATTTGTTTTGGTTATTTCAGCCCACGGTTTTAACGGTGGGTTTGCGGTTTTAACCGGGTTATTATCGGTTTTTTTTGTGTGAGGGCGGATGGTTTATTTGTTTTGATTAGATCAGCCCACGGTTTTAACCGTGGGTCAATGTGCCCGCACATTCACCCCACGATTTTAATCGTGGGAAATAAATTAATCGTGTGAACGAATAAATCACACGAACAGGGCATAAATAATTCCCGGGATTATATTAGTTTTATCTCCCGCACTGTGAAGATGGCCTGTCTCACCCTATTTAATCTGCCTGGTTATGTTTTGATTAGGTTTTCTTAAACCTGATAACATACGTTAAATGGATCAACAACAATTGTTGCGCCTGGTGAATGAACTTACCGGTTCAATTCTACCTGCAGGAAATCAACCGGCTGAACAACTCGATGTATTGCAGCAGGCAGTAGTTGAAAGTCTTGTGCTGCAACAGGAAGCCCCTGGCAAGCCCCCGCTGAGATTTGAAAACCTCGAAGAATTTTCCACCGAAGCGCTAAGCAGCGCATCCCGCGAAAAACTGGAATCCCTGGTAAATTATGCTGCTGAATCCGCAAAAAAGATCAGTGAGGATCATCCCTATTATAAGGTGTTCCGGCGCGAATTTCCCATCATCAGCAGTCAGGTTGAAGGATCAGTACCCGCCTGGGGCAGGGGAGCCCTGATTGAAAAGACATTGGGGCCCTACGTTTTAAGCAGTGGTCGTCGGGTTTGGTTCGACTTCTTCAGGGTGGTTAAATTGATTCCGATCTACCTGGGAACGGATACTACCCCTTCCCTGCTCATCCCCTTACGGCCCGGCATCCGGGTGATCAACCGAAACTATTCCGTTCAGCCCGGTACTGCCTGGATCAGATCGAACCGGATCTGTACCGGCATGGCGGCTAACCTGTACAGTGGATTTATCATTAAGGGTGGAACCCTGGAATTCACGGAGAACGCACCCATTGCTTCCGATGCGATAAAAATTTCAGCAACCAATACGCTGACGATTAAACTGGATCTGGTGGCTCCGGATAATGCTGATGCGTCGCCAGACAGTCATGGTGCCGACGCAAAAAAGATGAAACTGGAACTGCCCGACCATCTTCGCATGACCATGCGCGGTAGTTCTTCATCCATTACTTCAGCAGGTAAGGCCAATGCGGTGGTCTATGGCACCAACATGGACTTCGCTTATGCTGGTGGCGCTGCTGAATTCAACCAGCAGCTAAACCGGATATTCCTTCCATACAAGAATTCCAAAACAGCGTTTGATATCGGGCATAGCTTATCTCCGTTCGTTACCCTGGAAGGAAATGCGCCAATCGACCGCTCGGCATGGGCGATCACTACCGCGGCTATTGATCTGGCCAATCCGCCCGCAGCTGCAGGTGTGGGGGCTATGGTTATCGAATGTAAGGAAGGCTTGCGCTTAAGCTGGAAAGGATTGAAAGATATGAGCCTTTATCAGCCGGGCTTTATGCACCTTGCCGCTCCGCTCATAATGGCTGAACCCGGAAGGATCTGTATCAGTGATACCAAAACCCGAAACAGCAATGCGCGTCAGCGCTTTAAACTCTGGACCGATGAGCAGACCGCGCACCGATCGCTGGCCAACCTGAGCTTCAATGCCGAATTTCCCCTGATCTATAACTGCTATCAGAAAGGGGAGGAGCTGGTCAACTGCATCACCAACCTACAGGCCGATATCGACCGGCCCGTAAAAGCAGATGGATTTCCCTTCCGGATCAATTCTAAAAACAGTTTTTTCCTGCTGGGTTCCAGCCAGGCTATCCAATTGGTGTATATTCTCGATAACGACCTGCTGCAGGATAATTATCAGCAGCCCGATGGTCAGCAGATCACGTTCCGCGGTGAAGCGCTTGCGCTCGAGAATGCGCTGATGACCGTTTCACCGGCCCTTTCTGCAGGCATATTCGGTGAACTGCTTGATGAAGAACATTTTGATAAAGGCATTCTGCTGGCCGCCTTTGGTTTGCTGGCCTACCTGCCCACACTTCCCGACCCCTATGCCGCGAATACCGGCATCTTTGGGCGGAGGCGCGATCAGCGCTATGATAATCGCGGCTTTCCTATATATACCAGTAATGATTACAATACCCTTCTGGTAGGAATGGCCGGCTGGCCAACAACCCCTGGAGATCCGGATAATCAGTCGTCGATAGTGTCATTTCATTTTGCTGCCAGACCCGGACTTACCGATCGCAATGATACAGCCCGTCGTGGAATCACTGATCTGCGCAAACTGAAGACTGCTGCTGAAGCCACTGTAGCGGATACCAAAACCATCAGCATAGCAAAAAATAAAACCCTCACGAAGAAGCTCGTTAAACAAGCGGATAAGCTGATTCAATATGAACACCACACGGCGGCTATCCTCAACCGTTATTTCCCGCAAACACAGGATAGTTTCGCGCTGCTCGACCTGTCGACCAATGCCGATCTGATGGGTGTTTCCTTTGGCATCCTCAATGATGATTTTATTTTCCGCAGAACACATACCCCTAATCCGCAGCCCTCCGCCGGCAATCCCATTCAGGTGAAAGGCATGAGTGTGGTTGCCCCGGGGAAATATGTCCGGGCGTTCACTTCACCGTTGGTTTCCTGGGAGCCGGTATTGAATGTAACCGCTCCGCCTCCCGGCAATCCGAACAATGATCCCAATATCGGTTTGCTGATGTTTCCGAATGATGGAGGCCCTTCGCGCATCTTCAGTACCAGTGTGGAGCTGGTGCCTGTAGCCCCGCTGCCGGTAACGGATTTTATCATCCGCAATGCGGAAGAGAAACCGGATTTACCACCATGGTCCATCTTTACGCTGCCTTTTGGGCTTCGTGCGTTGGCCGTCTTTTATAAAGACAGCTCCTTCTATGATCCGGGAAATGACCGCGGCGCTAAACTGGCCTTCAACAATCCTGAATTTCCGGATGATATTAAAGGCGGATTGCAACTGAAAATTACTTCCGCGGAACATCCTCGCCGAAGCAGTTCATTCGAAGGCATGAGTTTTCAGGAATCGAACCTGGTTGATAATGGCGGAAATCCGTTAAACCAGAGTATTCTTGGTTTCAGTGTCACTACGGTGTACAATTCAGAATTCACCCTGGGTAGTCCTATTGCCCCCAATGGTGTGCCACTTGAACGTATTGATATTTCCGGCTATGGCGCAAGCATTTTTAGCAACTGGCTGAATCAGGATGCCGCCTATGCGAAAACATCGCAGGCCAGGTTCGATGTTTTTCGCGGTCGAACCGCACATGAGGTTATTCAGATCCGAAGTATCATCTATCCCTGGGGCATAACCGTAGTTCGTACCATCACCATTTACAGAACGCCCAGCGGATTTGTTTACCGGCACGATAGCGGATGGCAGGCTGAAACTGATGGCATCTATGATTTCAGTAACAATGCCTTTAATGTGGGGAACTTTAATGATATCGTTAAGATACCCTCACCTTATACCTTCCATCCCGGTATCGTTAAAGGGGTATATAATGCGAAAAATATTATAGAGAACAGTCTCCCGCATTTTAAAACCACCATGAATTTTAAGTCGGGAGAAAAGTATGTTGATCCGGCCAAAGGAGAAATAAAAACAGCGCCTGCAGCAGGCGTAAATTTCGATGTATGGCTGGTGCCGGTATATTTTGATGCGGATGCGGGAATTGATTTCGTAACAGAAGGAGCTGTTAATGGCCGGGTGCCTTCCAAACAGATGCTTGGTTACGTTCAATTGCAACCCCAGGGTCAGCCGATCACACCGGCGGCCTTCCAGGAATTGCTGGAGTTCTGCCAGGGTTCGTTGGGCGGTCCGGTTGACTGCCTGGTTGATATTGGCTCAAGTGGACAGAAGATGCGGATAAACCGGGTTGATGTGAATGCTTCGGCCGATAACAGTGGCAACCCTCTGTTCGCTTCCGCGGTTAAGGGAACCGTGTTGTTGCCTAAAGACGGGTCCTGGAGTATTGTTCAGCACAGCAGAGTAACCGATGAGGTAACTCCGGTGAGCAACAATAACCCGGTGCCATTACTGAAAGAAGGCGTGCTGCAGTTTAACGCGAATAATAATCCGGTCTACCCATCCTATAATACAGGCCGCTTTAAGATAGCCAACCCGGCAGATCTGATCAAAAACGGAAATGACGCGCTGACAAGCTATGGTTTTCTTCAGAATACCGATACCCAGAAAGTACTGTTCAAGAATCCTGAATTTGAACATAACCTTTCTAAATTGCTGCTGAATGTGCAATCGGTACCGAAGATCGCTGATGCATACCGGTTATTGAACAGTCCGGGTATCTTTCCCAAACTTAAGGATGTTCATGACCTCAATCTTTCCGCGGCCAATTTTGATATGAACATTATTGAGCAGGGCTATAAGCTGCTGAATAACATCAATCCGCTGGAAAAATTAGAACAGCTTATTCCGGATAACGTCACCTGGAAAATTATTGATGAAGAAAAACTCAAAATCTATATTGAATATGCAGCAAAGGATAAAGATGAGAATGTTAAGGGGAAAGGCAGTTTCAAATTTGATGTGGATGCAGAAGCGGCCAAATGGGTGAATAAGATGAATGATGTGACCATGGTGGTAGACCTGCTTACGTTTAAGCGGATTCTGCTGATCCGGGGTAAGTTTGACACCGAAAAAGGTAAGGCGCCGGCCTTCCTTGGTCCCGAACTCGAATTTGGGAAAGACCTGCAGCCGGTGGTGGATATTTTGCAGTTGCTGCAAATGATCTCGCTGGAACCCGATTATGCCGAGATCATGAAAAAGGGGCTGAAGATTGTGATGAGCAATTCGCCCGAAAACTGGGAGTATAAATTCCAGGCCGATAAGGAAATTCCGGTCGTTAAGTTTCCGCCGGCGTATATGGATGGTCCTACTACACCCCTGCGACTGGAAGCGGGATTAAAAGTGGGCTGTTATTTTAATATGGCGCTGCCCATGCCGCCGGGTTCGGGAATCACTACACCTTCCGCGGGAGCTTTTATCGATTTCAATGCCAAGCTCAGTGTAATGTGCGTTTCCGTGGCAGCAGCCACAATCTATGCTATAGGTTCAGCCAATCTTCGCATCTCTGCCGACAGCAAGGCCGGGCCAATGCTGGATATGGAGTTCTCCTTTGCCGCTGAACTGATGGTTGGCCTGCCCGTTATCTGAAATGTATCCATCACCTTTGGCGCGGGAGTGATCATTCACCTCAGCAATGATGAGATCATTGTGGGTGCCCTTATCTTCTTCAAGGGCCGTGCGGAAATACTTGGTGGAATTGTAACCGTAACCATCTATATCGAAGCATCCGGTAAAGTGCAACGGATCGGAAATGAAACCAACTGTATCGCCCAGGTAACCTTCGCCCTGGATATCAGTATCTGTTTTATCATCGATATCAGTTTTGAAGAAAAATGGCAGGAGACCAAACAAATTGCCTGATCACCCTTTAATGAATTAAACTTTCTGTTATGGCAGATCCCAGAATCAGCATACTTGCATTCCCGCAACGAATAGTTGGAAATGAATTGTTTTTCAATGTACTCATCGTTCCCCGGAACATCGATCCGTTGAATAGCTGGCCTGA
Organism: Bacteroidota bacterium; assembly: GCA_023409675.1. Lineage (GTDB taxonomy): Bacteria > Bacteroidota > Bacteroidia > Chitinophagales > Chitinophagaceae > Flavitalea. The sequence continues at coordinate 10,765 of JAEYRC010000030.1, read as the reverse complement.
TACCAACGCGCCCGCATGGGTAAATGCCGACCTGCAATTGCGGGCAATGGTGATTTCTTCGTTGAATAAATTTCCTGCGGAATCGCCTTCGGCAGTAGCACATGATTTAAACCAGGAGGGTATTCCTTCAAGTGCAGGGCCTATACTCACCCACCTTCAAACCCGGTTTAACATCGTACCGGCTCCGCCAGGATCTGAACGCCGCCTGCAAAAGCCAAAACCCACCGATTTTGCCCGAAAGTATTTACCGCAAAGCTATCGAAAGGCTTTTCATTTTACCGGTCCGCGTACCCGCGATGCGGTTACTGATGACAGTTACTACTGTGCTATCAAAAAGAATCCCAAACCCAATCCTGCTTTTACACCCAGCACCAGCGAAGTATCCTGGGGTGAAGTGTTCGCATATTGTCTTCGTCAGCCTGCGCTGGCTGAAAAAGTGGGCTTTGTCCATCGGTTGTCCATGACCGTTGACGCTGAAATTTTCGAAGAAGGTGGATGGCTGTATATTGACCTGGTACCGGGCAGCAGCTATACGCAGCCGGCAGATCTTCCTTTCCTGAAAAAGTATGCGGCAAGGATTCCGGCATTGGTGCCGGGTCAGGACCGGAATTTGTTCGCGCCAATTCTTTTTCCTGTCAAAGCATCGGAAGCCGATCCGGATCCGATTGGGTTCGATCTTTTATATCCGGAAGCGGCAACCTATGATGATGGCTTTGCTAAAATTGTTCATGCCAGTCAGCCGGTGTCCACCGATGTACTGAAGGAAGCTGACGAAGCGGATGATAATCCGCCTATACACGATATAGGCATACGCCTGGGCTGGGAAGATGAGCAGATCCTGATCTGGATGAACCGGCAGTTGCGGGCTGATCCCAATGATCCGGCTATGGAGAAAAGACTTGATTCCCCAATGGGTGTATTTCAATACAGGGTAGATGTGAAAGAATCCGGAGCGGCAGACTGGTCTTCGCTTAACCTTATCCGTAATAAAGCCGACCTGGTGCTGGATGCTGCTGATCCGGCAAACACTTTACTGGAAAATGCCGGAAATATGCGGGAACTGGGCATTGATGTGTATCCTTCCAAACTGGATGCTGAAGCCGGTTCGCATTACTGGCTGCCGGCTTATTTTTCCAACTGGATCGGTAAGCCGCTGGTACTGCCCGACGAAGATGCGGCTGAACTCTATATGACCGATGCGGCTGGTGTGCAGCTTGCAAAGATTTATGAACCTGCTGTGGAGGATGCCACCGCGCTAACCTACGGAAATGAATACCAGTTTCGCGTACGCTTTGCCGACCCCACCGGTGGTGGACCGGGCTATGAGAATACAGCCTTGAATAATCCGGTATATGAAGGGCCGGCGGTAGAAGCGTCATGCTGGTTCAAACGGCATGTTGTTCCGCAACCTGTGGATGTTTTAAACGTCCTTCCGCTTAAAGATGAGGACTATTTTACCGATCCGGTACTGCAGGTTAAACGTCCCCGGCTGGGCTACCCCTCGGTGGTGTTTACGGGGAAATATGGCAATCAGGTGATGGACCTGTTGCGGGCAGACCGTGATGAAGCAGTACAGTTTGAAAAGGATCCGGTCACCAATCAGGTGACCCGGATGAGCCGGGAATTCGGACTCCGCGATCCGGATGTGGCACAGGTAGAGATCGTAGTGGAAGTGAAAGCGCTTGAAATGGATACGCTTCAATCGATCAGCAAAACAGAAGCTTATAGTCATTTGTACACTGCACTTCGCAGTTTTTCTGCGGATTTCGATTCCACACTTGATATTCCTGTATCCTGGGTGGATGCTCATGAGCTGAAATTCTCTGGTTCGCCCGTATTGCGTGACCTGGGGCTGCTGGATGCGGATGATGGTGTATCGATACAGGATATTCCGGAACTGGTGCTGCCAAGAGCTAGGGATATCCGGATCACCCTGCGTGCGGTTTGTCATAATGAACTTAATTATTTCGGGGGAGAAAAATTCCGTTACGGGAAAGTAAAAACATTCTTCACCCGGATGGAATCAGTGAATGAATTGGATCTATTCAAGGATACCAGCTCAACCCAGCGGCTGAGGGGCATATACCTGCAGCCCGATACGGAATTGCTTCGTGATACAAAGATCATGGCAACAAATTTATTGCGTGATCTCCGTAAAATAGATACCGACCTCATACAACGCATTGCTTCGGCAACAGGGCTTGAAAGTATAGGATTCAGTCTGCTCGCCAGAGCCGGACGGAGAATTCAGTTTGGCTGCAGCCGGACTATCCGCAACAGCATCTCTCCGGATGGAACTTCGATCAGCTTTTCAACCAAAGCTGACCTGGTTAACCAATGGATAGTGCCGGTTCAACTGATCCTCGACCGCGACTGGTCATGGGATGCCCTGGAACCTTCGGGGTTTGAGGTCTACCGGAAAAAATGGTTCCGCAGACAGGCAAAGCCCGATGACTTTGAGCTGGTGGGTAATATTGAAATGAAGCAGATCATTAACATTCAGGCCCTGAAAAACCCCGATCGCAGCCAGACCTGGCTGGTGTTTTTTGATGGTGTGGAGCCTAAACCCGCCAAGGGAGAATTCCCCGATGTGATAGAACTGGAATACAGTATCCGTCCGGTGTTCAGAGAGGGTCATGGGGCAGATCAGGATCCTGAGCTGGAGTTATCCTTAAGCCTGCCGGTAACCACGAACCCGGCACAGGTTCCCAAACTGGTATCTTCCGGGCTGGCGCTTTCAAAATATTCACGCGATGGCAGGTACAGTCAGTCGGATCCCCGGGCGCGCTATCTGTGGCTGGAGTTCGATGAGCCGGTACTTGATCCCAATGACGCGTTGTTTGTGCGGGTACTGGGCTATGCCCCTGATCCGCTATTGTCGGACTGGCGCTGGGAATTATTCATTGTGCCCTCCGAGCCGCTATTGCCTATCGATCCTGAGGAAGTTCGTACGATAACTCCTGCGCAGCCAGAGGATAATTCAGGTCTTGATGCCATGCAGGAACTCACTTCGGTTAGTCCGGATGGAAAACATTTTATAGTACCATTACCTCCCGGCCTGCATCCCGACAGTCCGGAGCTGTTTGGATTCTTCACCTATGAGATAAGGGTAGGGCATAAGAACATCTGGTCAACCGCCCAGGGCCGATTTGGCAGACCGTTGCGAACAACCGGCGTACAGCATCCAGCCCCGAATTTGTTCGGAACGGTATACCGGAATGAACAGCGTATTGCGGTCAGCGCTCCATTTGCACGAGCGGTGAGCAATGGAAAGAATGTAACGGCAAGGCCTCCACGAACACAGATCTGGTGTATGTTATATGCCCAGGTGCGGCAAGCCGATGGAAGAGATTTCCGTAATATTCTGCTGGATGACCGCTTGCTGGAAATGCAGCCGCATGAAAAGATCAAGCTTATTAATGATGACGCAGTAGTTATGGCTCAGGGAAGCTGGACCAATCAGCAGGTGAGTCAGTTGTTGAGCAGCCTGGGACTTCCCCGGGATGCTGCGCTGAGCATTTTATGTGTAGAGATGTTGCCGGTGGTATTTTCACTGATCAACCGCGATTACAAGCGAAAAGCGGTTACTGCCAGGAAGGGTGCTGATATGGAGGAGCTGATCATGGGGCATCTGAAAGCACGGTATAGTACAACCGAAATTTCCGAAAAAGAAGTATGGGAGAACAGTGATTATACTTCTGCTGCAGCCCAATACCTTAAACCATTAAGTGACCAGCTTGGCAACTACCGGATACTCCGGACCTCTCACCTGATCCCGGTTCCGGAGATCTGTTGTGTGGATTGTGAGTAATGGAATGTATGGATTTGTGACACGTCATTCTATCCAGGCATTAGTATAGCGATGGGTTTTGCCCATCGCGGGTGGGAATGGTTTGCTATTAACCTTTCGCTTCTCCAGAGCGTGGAGTTTGATGTTGAAGGGATTGTCTATTATATCACGGGTTGCATCTATTATTGTCATGGCGTCATTGCGAGGGCTCTGCCCGAAGCAATCCAGTGCTGTTGCCGCTTCTGGTTGTTATCGCGGTGCATTGTTTTTCTGGATTGCTTCGCCTTCGGCTCGCAATGACGAACAGCCTGGATTGCTTCGCCTTCGGCTCGCAATGACGGAAAGCTATTAGGCCTCATTTCATTATCAAGCTGTCATTATCAGGGCGTCATTGCGAGGGTTCTGCCCGAAGCAATCCAGTGCTGTTGCAGCTTCTTGTTGTCATCGCGGTGCAATGTTTCTGGATTGCTTCGCCTTCGGCTCGCAATGACGAACAGCCAGCAGGTCTCACTGTATTATTCAAGCTCTTATTGTCATGGCGTCATTGCGAGGGCTCTGCCCGAAGCAATCCAGGGCTGTTGCAGCTACTGGTTGTCATGGCGGTGTATTGTTTTCTGGATTGCTTCGCCTTCGGCTCGCAATGACGAAAGCTAGCTGGTCTCACTGTATTATTCATGGTGTTATTATCAGGGCGTCATTGCGAGGGCTTTGCCCGAAGCAATCCAGTGCTGTTGCCACTTCCTCTATAATTGCAGTGCAATGTTTTCTGGATTGCTTCGCCTTCGGCTCGCAATGACGGAACGGCCTGGATTGCTTCGCCTTCGGCTCGCAATGACGAACAGCCAGCAGGTCTCATTGCATTATTCAAGCTGTTATGATCAGGGCGTCATTGCGAGGGCGCTGCCCGAAGCAATCCAGTACGGTTACCGCTTCTGGTTGTTATCGCGGTGCAATGTTTTCTGAATTGCTTCGCCTTCGGCTCGCAATGACGGAACGGCCTGGATTGCTTCGCCTTCGGCTCGCAATGACGAACAGCCGGCTAGTCTCATTGCATTATTCAAGCTGTTATGATCAGGGCGTCATTGCGAGGGCTTTGCCCGAAGCAATCCAGTGCGGTTGCTGCTTCTGGTTGACATCGCGGTGCATTGTTTTTCTGGATTGCTTCGCCTTCGGCTCGCAATGACGGAAAGCCATGGATTGCTTCGCCTGCGGCTCGCATAACGAAAAGCCAGCAGGTCTCACTGTATTATTCATGGTGTTATTATCAGGGCGTCATTGCGAGGGCTCTGCCCGAAGCAATCCAGTGCGTTTGCAGCTACTGGTTGTTATCGCGGTGCAATGTTTTCTGGATTGCTTCGCCTGCGGCTCGCAATGACGAACAGCCAGCAGGTCTCATTGTATTATTCAAGCTGTTATTGTCAGGGCGTCATTGCGAGGGCTCTGCCCGAAGCAATCCAGTGGGGTTGCAGCTACTGGTTGTCATCGCGGTGCAATGTTTTCTGGATTGCTTCGCCTTCGGCTCGCAATTACGAACAGCCTGGTTTGTGTCCGAAACAATCCAGTACTATAACTGCATACCACCCCTATAATGCTGCTATGATCTATGCCCAATAGAATTACCGGACGATGAACCGAGCGTGGCAACGGAAGCTCAATAGTAGCACCGGCGCTGATCACCAAATCATAATTTCAAATACAGGGGGTCTGATCTATTGATAGAATTGGTTACAGATCCGACTGCGACTTGCCACTGACTTTGCCGTTTTCAAATTGAACCGTAATGTGTTTGTCGCCCTTTGGTGATTTCCAGATCACCGACTGTAGGGAAAGCGTTTTTCCATTGACCTTTTGCTGACTGTTACTGAGTTCGCGGCCTTCATCCTGTAAAAGCGCGGTGACATCAGCGTAGCTCATGCCAATGATGATTTTCTTATAGGTGTCGTACGTTATCAATGAATGTTCTTCCTGAAGCGCGCTGAAGGATTTGTGAGCAAATGGTTTAATGTGTGCATTCAGGGCCTGTAGAAAGCCGGTATAGACTGCCCGGATCTGTTCCCAGTTTTTTTGCTGGTTGGAAAAGACAGTTGATTTGCCGGCTTCGGGCGCTTCCTCCTGTTCCAAAGGAGTGAAATGAACCATATTGCGAGAGAAGGCGATGTTGCTAAACTGATAGGAAAGGGCCTGACCATCGCTGTTGATCAACAGCAGGAAACGTATTCCGCCAAAGGAGGGCGATGTGTTCAGGGAATTAAATCCTTTAGCCGTGCCTTTGGTGTAGGTCATAATTCCATGGGCCTGGTACTGGGTGCTGTCGGCATTGGGTTTAAGTGGTTCAAGTTGCAGGGCGATATCTCCGAAAATCTTTTTTCCTGCTGCCGTGATGATCGATTTCGCACTATCGCGGAGCGAAACAGCATTGATCCAATGTTGAAAGACTGGCGCGAGATGCGGAAGCTGTTGTCCCTGCAGGGCAATCGTATCTTCAATCGTTAGCGGACCGGGTTGGGACCGGATCTCATCCTGCTGTGCCAAAGCTCCAGAGGAAAGCAGGAGGAGCAGTATCAATTTATTGAACATGGTGGTGGTATATGGTGTGATATGATATCAGGAAAATGCCGCGAAGGTGAACGCTGCGGCAGGAACCATGACTAAAGGCATGTTACCAAATAGTTTAAAATGAGACTGGCTTTTAAGTAATTTGCGCCAAATTTTACCTTAATGAAGCCCCTGCTTACCATCGTGCTGCTGGTCATATCCAACACTTTTATGACCCTGGCCTGGTATGGCCATTTGAAATTCAAGGATTATTCCTGGGGGCAAAACCTGGGCATCATGGCTATTGTGAGCATCAGCTGGGGACTGGCATTTTTTGAATATCTTTTTCAGGTGCCGGCTAACCGAATCGGCTATAAAGGTCATGGCGGACCTTTTAATCTGGTGGAACTCAAAACCCTTCAGGAAGCCATTACCCTGGTGGTGTTCATGATCTTTTCAGTAATCGTGTTTAAGGAAAAATTGCAGTGGAATCATCTTGCAGGATTCTGTCTGATTGTGGCAGCGGTATATTTGATCTTTAAGAAGTTTTAAAGCATTAGCTGTGTTATCCTGACTAAAATCTGCGCTATCGATGGGAAGAAAAACGAAGTAGTCCCGTCCAGAATCGAACTGGAATATCAAGTTCCGGAGACTTGCGTACTATCCATTGTACTACGGGACCGGTAATATCTATCGTGGAAACAGCGGGTTTCGCCGATCTTCTATTACGAAACTGCGGTTTAAAACAGCGAACTGACGTTACTGCTGAAGATTTTTACCGCAATCGCGAGCAAAATTACACCAAAAAACTTACGAACCGCCATTAATCCTGCAGGTCCTAAAAAATTTGCAATGTACTTGAGCGATTTTAAGACAAAATAGACAATGATCAGGTTAATTATTATTCCCAGCAACAAGGGAATATTGCCATAATTCGCCTTCAGCGACATAATCGTGGTGAGGGTTCCCGAACCCGCGATCAGGGGGAATGCTATCGGAACCAGCGACCCCGATTTGGGATCAGCATCTGATTTGAAAAATTCTATCCCCAATACCATTTCCAACCCTAAAATGAAAATCACTATCGATCCGCCCACGGCAAATGAACCGATATCCAGTCCGAGTATTTTCAAAAACCCCTCGCCCGCGAAGACAAACAGGATCATCAGTAATCCCGAAATAAGGGTGGCCATAAACTCCCGGATACCGCCCATCTTCTCTTTGAGGGTGATCAGCAGGGGAACTGAACCGATGATATCAATAACAGCAAACAGCGTGAACGTGATGGTAAGCAATTCATCAATTCCCCAGTCCATAAAAACTTTTTGTAAAGATACTTTTCTACATTCGCGATATCCACCGTCTTCGGGCTATTCCAAAGATTTTATTTGTTCGCGCATGCTTTCCGCGAATGACGGGCTATGATTTCCTGAAATTCAGCATAAGTCCTACGGTAAAATTGAATCCGCGGGTATTGTATCCCAGGATATCCGCATATTGTGCATTGGTGATATTTCTAAGATCAGCGTACACGTTCAGGTTATTCCGCAGGCGGTATGACCCATGTACATCAAGTGTTTGGTAGGCGGCCAGATCTACAGGCCGGGCGCCATAAATTGGTTCCTGGCGACGGCCATTCAGCAGTAGGGTAGCATTGACATAAAGTTTAGCGGTTGGTCGTATACCCAGAACAACATTCGTGCGGTTACGCGCAATCCGGTACAGGTTATTGTATACGGTATCCTTATTCAACTGCGTGCCTGTCTCATCATATCCCGATCGGGTTTTTCCATCGGTGTAGGTATAGTTAGCGCTGAACTCCACGATGCCCATGTTCACCTGTACACCTGTTTCCACGCCATACGATTGCTGCTGGCGAACGTTTCGGTATCCGCTTTCGAACGTGGAAGGATTCAATACAATATAGTGGATGGCATCCCGGGTATGGCGGTGGAAGTATGTCGCGCTGACCATGATGCCCTTGGTAGGATGGAGGGAAAAGCCCGCCTCCGCGATGGTTGAACGTTCGGGCAGCAGATCCTGAAAACTATAGAAAGGCGCAAAAAGCTGGTACAGCGTTGGTGTTTTATAGGCGCTGTAAAGGTTGCTGAATAACTTGAGCTTTTGATGCAACAATACCGAAGGATTCAGGTTGAAGGTGAAATTGTTTCCATAATTGGAATGATGGTTCCAGCGGCCACCCAATTCGGTGCTGAAACCCCTGTTGTTTTTCAATACCAGCGTCGAAAAACCACTGAACTGCCGGGTGTGGGCCAGGTTTTCTGAAATAGATGACTGGTATGGTCCGAAGTCGGATAAAAAATAGCTATCTTCCTCCATGCGGTGCTGACGGAAATCCACTCCATACAATAGTTCCGCATGGGTCCACTGATGTGCAGCAACAAGCTCTGCGAAATGGGTTATACCACTGAATTTACTGTCGGTATAATAAGAAGAACTGCCCCGATGTGCTGAATCGTTGAGGTAGGTTCTCCGGATCCGGTTATGCTGATAATTCAGGCTGATGGTTCCACGGGGCAGGGTATAGGTCAATCCTGCCGATCCCTGGTAAAGGGTATTACCTGCACGGCTATCACGGTCATCCGTAAACGCGCGTTCGTCGACCCCCGCTTCATAACGGCTAAGTCGGCCCGAAATACGCAATTGCAGTTTTTCCCGCAATGCGGTCTGGAACATACCCGTCAACAGGTGCTGATCAAATCCATCATTATCAAAGTGCTGTTGTTTGGTGGTATCGGTGGCGGAAGAAAATCCGGCTGAACGAACCAGGCCATATTGAAGGGAATAGGAAGATTTTTTGCTTTTTCCGCGCATGGAAATATCCCCTTTCCAGGTGCCATAACTACCCACTGATAGATTCAGGTTTCCCTGTAACCCCTGCTGTTCGGGCTTTTTGGTGATAATATTGATCACACCCGAAACGGCATCGCTGCCATACAGGGTGGAATGTCCTCCTTTCAGGATCTCTATGCGTTCAACAAGTGCAACCGGAATGAAATTAAGGTCGAAGTAGTTGTACAATACTGAAGGATCATTTACCGGCAGTCCGTCAACCAAAATAAGCACATTGCCCGCGGGAGCTCCGCGCATGGTGATGGTTTGCGTTTCACCGAGGGTATTGGCAGCGCCGGGAATTTGTATGCCTGCCACAGACTGCAGAATATCGCCCATGTTACGGCCCTGATTGTCTTCTAAATACCGGCTGTTGAGTACGGTGATCACTTTTCCGGTTTCACCGGCTTTTTTCGGATAGCGGTTCGCGGTAACTACCACTTCGTCAAGCGGTTGAATAATGGTGCTGTCCTGACTGAAAAGAAACGTAGCCTGAAGGCAGGCAAGCAGAAAAAAAATGCAGGTCCTGGTCATAGTTTGTATTAATGGCAAAGTTGCCGGTGAAAAAAACTATGAACCTTCGAGGAAATTTTACATTGAAAGGAAGCGTACGGGCATAGAATAACCGTTCACTCCGCTTTTCACCCGAAAGCTCGTTACTTAAACAATTGGCAGGTCTTCTGGCTTGCTCATCCTTCCCATCGGAATTCCGACAGTGGTCGCTTTTACAGGCGATGCTGAACGCGGGTTCAGGAGCTTACAGCTACGGGGATAGCGCCGGTTTTGCACCGGCTTCCCTTTTAATCCGATAAATCGGAACCGCCGCAAATGTACAGGATGAGCTGAATATTTGCAGAAATAAATATCATCAGGATAAAATAAATTTTTCACATGCTTCTGTTGAGCAATCGCGTATTGTTATCGGCACTCCGATTATGCCTGTATCTTTATAGCATGAAATATCTTGTGTTGGCCAGTCTGTTCTTGTTATGGATGGATGCAATTTATGCCCAGCAGGAATCTGATTCAGTTGAAGTATTGACCGGCGTGATGGTTAAGGCTTTCGGGTACAATCGCAAATATGCGGATGTTCCCGCCAGTATCAGCGTACTGGGCAACCAGGCCCTCAACCGCTTCAGCAACAGTTCGGTGCTGCCGGCTATGAATACACTTCCGGGAGTAAGAATGGAAGAGCGTTCACCGGGAAGTTATCGCCTCAATATCCGGGGCAGCGCGCTTCGGTCGCCCTTTGGCGTTAGAAATGTGAAAGTGTACTATAATGATATTCCTTATACTGATCCCGGCGGCAACAGCTTTTTTAACCAGCTCGGGTTCTACAATATCCGGTCCATGGAAATTATCAAAGGGCCGGGAAGCAGCATGTATGGGGCCGGAACAGGAGGCGTGTTGCTTATTGATTCGGAAAAAGCAGGTTGGATAAGAGGAGCGGATGTTGAATTTTCAGCCGGGTCTTTCAACCTGAAAAATTATAATGTCAACCTACGTTTGGGTGATGCTGATTTTCACAACACGATTAATTATCAGGATCAGCAATCAGATGGCTACCGCGATCACACCCTTATGCAC
>JAEYRC010000029.1 GCA_023409675.1 Bacteroidota bacterium | reverse complement strand
CTGAAATTTCGTGCAACTTTTCCTGGTCGTCATGGGTATAGCACAGGCAGATGTACAATCCGTCGAGCTGATATAAAAAACTACGGACCGCCGAATCGGAATGCCGGGCAAGGAGTTTTCCTTTCGGCAGAATCAAGGCAATTTTTTCTTCTTCCCCAAGCTGGCAAAACTGTCCTTTATCCATGGTAATATTTTTGGCGGGGTCTATAAAAATACAAATTCTCTACCGGATAAACGCAATTTTTTACGTTGCCACAGAAACAAAAAAACCTGCGGGAGCCGGGCAACCGCAGGTTGTAAAAGTCTGTGCTTTAGCCTCATCCTGTAAAGAAAAGGATTTGCAGGAGTCTGATCTTCAAAAGGATTCAGGATTTAATCCGTTGCTCATTTACCAGGGTCAGGATCTATGTTGATTTTTCATTGTGCTAAAAAGAAGTTGATTGAATTGGATTTTAGCCGGTTTCACAGGAAATTGGAAATTCTTTGGACAGTTCAGGACATTGGACGGTTTGAGGATGCTAATTCCTCCTTCAATCAACTCTTAACAAATTTAATTGTGGACAACTATGTTAACAATAGCATAAATGCCTTATTTCAATTCTTCGGTTTTCAGCAGGGCATACAGTAAAAATACGAAGCCCGGCAGCGTAGAACTGCCCGAAATCTCCGGGATACGGGTATTTTCTTAAGAATCTTTCCTTCCTGTATACTTAAATAGTATAATTTCGTGTTTCTCCTATAGTAAATATCACAGATATTATACAACTTTGAGAGTCCGTAATCAACCCTATACCTGTAAAAATGCAAATCCCCATGAGAAAACCCGAAAACGGCTCGGCAATTAAAGTTGCCATAGCCGATGATCATGCCTTATTCCGTCAGGGTGTAAAAACAGCGCTTTCCGTAAAAGATGATGTTGAACTGATCGCCGAAGCTGACAATGGCATGCAGTTATTGAACCTGCTCCGCCATCTGGAGCCCGATGTCATTCTCCTCGATATTCAGATGCCGATCATGGATGGCATTCAAACCCTCCCTGAAATCAAAAAGCTTCGTCCCGATACCAAAGTGATCATTCTCAGTATGCACAATGATCATTCAATGATTTCCAAACTGATGGAAATTGGCGCCAATTCTTACCTGACGAAAAATTCCGACTCCGAAATGATCTATCAGGCCATCAAAACCTGCTATGAACAGGAGTTTTATTTCAACGAACTTACCAATAAAGCGCTGCTTACCGGTCTGAGGACAAAACGTTCGGACCCATATGGTGTTCAGGAAGTGGATCTGTCGGAAAAAGAAATTCGCGTACTCAAACTCATGTGCGAAGAAAAGACCACCAAAGAGATCGCGGATATCGTGGAAATCAGTCCGCGTACGGTTGAAGCCATCCGCGACAAGCTGAAAACCAAAACCGGGGCTAAATCTATGGCCGGCCTTGTTATGTATGCCGTAAAAAGTGGGCTTATCGAAGAAAAATAATACCCTCAACTTTCAGTACGCTTAAGCTGATGAATGTGGAATACTGGATAAACGTTAACGGAACTCTGGTTGCCGATTCTGAAGCTGTAGTCGCCGCGCATGACCGCAGCTACCGCTATGGCGACGGATTATTTGAAACAATGCGTTTTAGCGGCGAATCCATCCGGCTCGCTAATCTTCATTTCGAGCGGCTTTTTCGGGGCCTGCAGGCCTTGCACTTTAATAGCCCCGCTGAATGGACTGCAGGTTATTTTCAATCCCAGATCCGGGAATTATGTGCTGCCAACCGTTTCCACGAGGCCAGAATCCGCCTGAGTATCTCCCGCGGATCCGGAAATTTTAATGATCCCCTCCAATCCTTTGTTCCCCGCTTTATCATCGAAGCAACGCCCCTGAGTCCTGCACCACATCCGGCAGAAACCGGGCTTGTATGCGTGTTGTACACGGCGATGCGAAAGATGACCGGACCCTATGCCGGACATAAGACCGCCAATGCCCTTCCATATGTAATGGCTCGTATTGCCGCGGAACGCCTGGGTGCTGCAGAAGCTATTGTACTGAATGAATACAACCGGGTTTGTGAGGCAACCACGGCAAACCTGTTTTGGATAAAAGACAATTTGCTGCATACCATTCCGCTAGCGGAAGGTCCGGTTGCAGGGGTGATGCGACAGGTAATTATACAGCAAGCACCTGCCTGGGGCTATGCGGTACAGGAAGCCAGCCTGTCTGTGCAGGAACTGCTGTCAGCCGATGAAGTATTTCTAACCAATGCCATCAGCGGCATCCGTTCGGTGAATCAGGTCGAGCAGGTCTTCTATAAAAACGCGATAACAGCAGAGCTGCAGGAAAAACTGCGGCAGTCAATGCCCTAATCAACACCGGCGGTCGTTACGGTTTTATCAATCTTTCCTACTAGTCCCTGTAATACTTTTCCCGGTCCCACTTCGGTAAAATTAGTGGCGCCATCGGCGATCATAGCGGTAATGGTTTGAGTCCATTTTACAGCGCCGGTAAGCTGTTCGATCAGGTTGGATTTGATCTCTTCCTTGTCGTACACAGCCCGGGCAACTACGTTCTGGTATACAGGGCAGGAGGGGTTATACAGCGAAACGGTTTCTATAGCAGCTTTGAGTTCCGCCTTTGCCGGCTCCATCAGGGGGGAATGAAAGGCGCCGCCAACGGGTAAGATCAGGGCGCGTTTTGCACCGGCTTCCTTCATCTTTTCACAGGCAAATTCAACGCCCCGTTGCGATCCGCTGATAACGAGTTGTCC
>JAEYRC010000017.1 GCA_023409675.1 Bacteroidota bacterium | reverse complement strand
ACCAGTGCCCGTACAACTGAACGGAACCTGATGAACCCCGACGGATCCGTATTCAAAACAATCAATGCCGCGTACACCTGGAATGCATCAGCCAATGGCGACTGGGGTGCTAAAGGATCGCGCAATCAACTGCGGGCTTTTGAAGGAACAAAGCCGCGTCTGGCCCATAACTTCCGGAACAGTACCAACAGCCGCATCTTCTTTGCGCCATGGGAATCTGAATTCCTGATTGCTGAAGCTGCAGTTCGTGGCTGGAATGTTTCGAAAAGCGCACAGCAGGCTTATGAAGATGGAATCCGGGCAAGTTTCGAATACTGGAACCTTTCTGCATGGGTTGCTGAATACCTGTCTTCTCAATCGTACAACAGAGCCGGAACATCTGTAAACTGGGGACATACTGCAGAACCTCCGGCAACGCATACCATGACCTATGTGAACGGTAAAACCAATGCAACCGGCACAGTGGAAATCAAATACCCCGATAATCATTTATATGAAAATGGCTCGGTGAAAAATGATGCCCTCACTAAAATCATAACCCAGAAATTTCTGGCTCAGGTTCCCTGGTTGCCACTAGAAACCTGGAGTGATCACCGCCGTCTGGGATTACCATTCTTCGAGAATCCTGCAGTGGAAAATCCGCTGGCGAATATGCCAACACTCAATGCCGGCAACGTTATGACCAGCAGGGTTCAGAATTTCCCGCAGCGGGTTCGCTATCCGTCATCACTAGCCAACACCAATGCTGAAGGATATCAGCAGGCGGTTAACGCGCTGGGTGGTCCGGATGAAGTGATGACACCATTATGGTGGGCACAGAAACCCTAAATAACCTTTGATTCAACATAAAGGCTGGCCTTCGGGCCGGCCTTTTTTTTGAGATCCCTGTAAAATGGCTAACAGATTTAAACAGCCGGTAGATTTCCGTTATCAAAATATTACCTTTAGTAATATTGAACCATCCGGGATTTCGGTTGATAATAAAATTGTATCGCTGATTTCCGGTCTGCCTCTGGGAATAAAAATACCGAAGGGTAATTATACGTTTATGAGTAAAGTATCCTTAAAGGATATCGCTAATGCGGCAGGAGTTTCTCCTTCTACCGTATCATTTGTATTGAATGATAAGTCCCGCCAGATGCGCATCAGCGATGATGTGTCGGATCGTATTAAACTACTGGCCCAAAAAATGGGTTACCATCCCAATCAGGTTGCGGTTAGTCTGCGGACAGGAAAATCAAAGATCATCGGACTGGTGGTGGAATCGATATCCGGTCGCTTTTTTGCGGAACTCGCCAGGATCATCGATGAGGAAGCGCAGTCAGAAGGCTATAGGATTATCTATTGTAGTACAGAAAATAACGCGCTGCGCGGAACGGATATGGTGAGGATGCTTTCTCAGCGGCAGGTTGATGGATACCTGATCACTCCGGTGCCGGGAATGGAGGAAGTAATTGGCGAACTGATGGCCGATCATCGGCCTTTGGTGTTTGTAGACAGTTATGTTCCGCAACTGAAAATTCCTTATGTGCTGGTAGATAATGCCGCGGGCGTAAAAGAAGGCATGCTACGATTGATCCGCAAAGGCTATCAGCGTATCGGATATGTAACGCCCGACCTGAATTTGGTGCAATTGCAGCAGCGTGAAGAAGCCTACCGGAAAACCCTGACCGAAAACAAGCGGGCCTTCCGCCGCAAATATGTACTGAAACTTCCCTATGCCCTCCGTAGTGAAGAGGCTACACAGGCCATAAAAGAATTTATAGCACAGCATAAAGAGTTGGATGCCCTGTTTTTTGCGACAAATTATTTCGGCATCGCCGGTCTTGAAAGCATCCGCCAACTGGGCTTAAGCATACCGGATGATATGGCGGTGGTATGCTTTGATGATGATTATCTTTTCAGGTTCTACCCTCCCGGAATATCCAGTATCGAACAACCTGTAGAGGATATCGCCCGCAATTCCATCCGCCTGCTGATGGAACTGATACGGGGTGAAAAAGTTCAGTTGAAAAGCGCGCAGCGCATGTTAAAACCCCGCTTTATTTCCCGCCATTCTCTGTAACAAAACCGGTAAATATCATTCCTGAAGAAGGTGTTTAAATCAATGTTCGCGAAATAGAATTAAATCTTGTAAAAACCCTTGCTATATCGATTTTGCAACCTAAATTTAACCAGGAAAATTCTTCAATTTAAATCAGGGAAAAATGAAGTCATTACTTGCCGCGGTATTCATGCTGATCACCATTTCAGGCCAGGGTCAGATGGTACAAAAAGTGACCGATCCGGTCGACTGGGTTAATCCATTGATGGGTACCGATTCGAAAGGAAGTCTTTCTAACGGCAATACCTATCCGGCAATTGCGCTTCCCTGGGGCATGAACTTCTGGACGCCGCAAACCAACGATAATGGCAATGGCTGGATTTATCAGTATTCTGCTGATAAGATCAAAGGGTTTAAGCAAACCCATCAGCCTTCACCCTGGATGAATGACTATGGCCAGTTTTCCATTATGCCGGTTACCCGTAAACTTCGTTTCAGCCCGAATGACCGGGCGAGCTGGTTCTCGCATAAAGCCGAAACATCCACGCCCTATTATTACAGTGTCTACCTCGCCGATGCCGATGTGACCACTGAAATTGCGCCAACAGAACGCGCGGCCCGCTTTCGCTTCACCTTCCCCCAAACAGACAGTTCATTTATCGTTATAGATGCCTTTGAAAAAGGGTCGTATGTGAAGATCATTCCCGAAGAAAATAAGATCATCGGCTATACCACCCGCAATAGTGGAGGGGTACCTGAAAATTTCAAAAATTATTTTGTTATCTATATCGATAAGCCATTTTCGGTTACCCATACCTGGGATGGTGGCAGACTGGCGCGCGATCAGCATGAAATGCAGGGTGAACATGCCGGCGCTGTTGTAGGCTTCAGCACCAAAAAAGGAGAAAAGGTACATCTCAAAGTGGCCTCCTCCTTTATCAGTTATGAGCAGGCGGAACTGAACCTGCAGCGTGAAATCGCTGATAGCGGGTTCGACCAGATAAAGGATGCCGGACGTCGCGCATGGAATAAAGAACTCGGCCGTATACTGGTTGAAGGTGGAACCGTTGATGAGGTTCGTACGTTTTATTCCTGCCTGTACCGGCTGCTGCTGTTCCCAAGGAAGTTTTACGAATATGATAAAGACGGAAGGATAGTTCATTATAGTCCGTATAACGGTAAAGTATTACCTGGTTACATGTTCACGGATACCGGATTCTGGGATACATTCCGCGCGGTGTTTCCTTTTCTGACGCTGATGTATCCTGAACTGAACAGCCAGATGATGGAAGGATTGGCCAACGCGTATAAAGAAGGGGGATGGTTACCCGAATGGGCAAGTCCGGGTTTGCGCGATATCATGATCGGCTCCAATTCTGCCGCGATCATATCCGATTCATACATTAAAGGTATCCGGGGTTATGATATTAATACCCTTTATGAAGCTATTCTGAAAAATTCTGAGAATGAAGGTCCCATGACCGCTGTTGGGCGTAAGGGGGTGAAATATTACAATGAACTCGGTTATGTGCCTTATGATGTGAAGATCAATGAAAACGCGGCGCGTACCCTGGAATATGCGTATGACGATTTTACCATATCGCGACTGGCCAGGGCATTGAACAGGCCGCAGGAAGAGATCGACCGTTTTGAAAAGCGCGGACAGAATTACCGCAATCTTTTTGACCCCGAAACAAAACTGATGCGCGGAAAAAATAAGGACGGCAGTTTCCAAAAACCCTTCAATCCATTCAAATGGGGTGATGCTTTTACCGAAGGGAACAGCTGGCATTATACCTGGAGTGTTTTTCATGATATTGCCGGACTCGCTGATCTGATGGGTGGAAGAGAAGCATTCGCGAAAATGCTTGATTCGGTGTTTGTAATGCCGCCCGATTATGATGAATCGTATTATGGTTTTGTAATCCATGAGATCAGGGAAATGCAGATTGCCAACATGGGCCAGTATGCCCATGGCAACCAGCCGATTCAGCATATGACCTACCTGTATAACTATGCTGGTCAGCCCTGGAAAACACAGCATTGGGTACGGGAAGTCATGAACCGGATGTATACGCCAAATCCTGACGGCTATTGCGGAGATGAAGATAACGGGCAAACTTCTGCCTGGTATGTCTTTTCCGCTATGGGCTTCTATCCGGTCTGCCCGGGAACACCCCAGTATGTATTGGGTTCTCCCTTATTTAAAAAGATGACCATTAAACTGGAAGATGGAAAACAACTTGTCATCCGTGCACCGGCTTCCGATAAGTCGAATTATTACATCAACAGCATGAAACTTAACGGTAAGAATTATACGAAGAACTGGATCAGCCATGCTGACCTGCAGAAAGGTGGTGAGTTGTATTTTGAGTTAAAAGATCAACCCAATAAAAAAAGAGGCACTGAAGCAGCGGCTTTTCCCTATTCTTTTTCAACAGCGGAATAAGCTGATTTTTTTTAAGCCGGTAAGCGGTGACAAACTACGTTATTGTTCCATGCTGAACAGTATACATGTTGCAGTGCCCTATTGTTTCAAAAACCAATAAAATATTTATAGAACCATGCAGCATAAAAATCGGCTGCCGGGTCTTAATCAAAATCCTTATCCATGTAAGCATTTGCTAAAACGATTTACCCTGATTGAAAATTACCCCCTATTTCCAGGCTTGTTTAGTAGTAAAGATTTCCTGTACGTTCCCTGAGAACATCGGTTAACTCCTGCCCGCTGTAGATTAACTTATGCATTTGCGTGATGGCAATACAGCCGCCATAAAGCAATGCAGGCTTTCTGTTTTTTTATTGAATCATCATCTTTTAAAACCACAACGCTTACGTATGGAAAATCGACCATTTTTTTCAAGGGCGGGGAGTTTAAGCATGCTCTTGCTGCTCCTCTCGGTATGGTGTTTTGCTCAAACAAGAACCGTCACCGGAAAGGTTACTGATCCCCAAAGCAATCAGCCACTTGCAGGGGTAACGGTAACGGTTAAGGGAACACAGGTAGCCACACAAACAGACGGAGAGGGATTATATTCCATCCAGGTTCCCGCGGGTTCCTCCGTGCTTAGTTTTAGTTTCGTTGGTCATGTAACGCGTGACCTGACCATCCCGGCCAGCAATTCGCTCAACGTTACCCTGGTACCCGACGACCAGACACTCGATGATGTTGTGGTGGTAGGGTATGGTACGGCCAGGCGATCAGATCTCACCGGTGCGGTCAGTTCGGTGCGCGCTGCAGAATTGCAGGAGCGGCCGGCGGCATCCTTGAACCAGGCCCTGGCAGGAAGAATGCCCGGGGTTCAGGTGAATACCAATTCGGGCCGGCCCGGCGGACAAACCAATGTACGGATCAGGGGCTTCAGCTCGATCCAGGCAACCAGTAATCCGCTGTATATTGTTGACGGAGTAGCGCTTCCCATCAATACCCAGTCGAGCAACAGTAATTCCATCGACTTCATCAACCCCAGTGACATTGCTTC
>JAEYRC010000361.1 GCA_023409675.1 Bacteroidota bacterium | reverse complement strand
AAATCTGCGCCATCTGCGGGAAATGTATTTGTATTTGATCTGCGGGAAATGTATTTGTATTAATCTGCGGGAAAAGGCTGTTTAATAATGCTATACACTACCGTTTTTCTTATACCAGGCCATCAGCAGCAGGATAACCTCATTATAACTCACCTTGCCTGAGGGCTGCTGGTTCGCCCTCAGGTATTGCGCGTACCATCGATCAATGAGCACTTCCACCGGGTTGGCATACCGAAGTGAAAAATTCCGCAACTCCCTGAAATCCGCCCGAACACCCGGCAACAGCGCCGCATCGATCTGCCGTAAAAGCAAACTATCCTGCCGGTATAAATAACCACGGGCATAACTGTACATATCAAAATAGGCCGAATATCGGAATGCCGCATCAGAAGATGCTGAAGCCGCCAGAAAGCCTGCAAAGTTCGCTTCGCTTTCTTTGGCATAACCGAGCTGATGGCCGATTTCATGGCAGGTAGTGAAAGGTCGGATAAATTCCGGCACGCGGGTGTTCACCTGCGCTTCACCCGTAAACGGATTATAATAGCCGGTGAACCCAAGGTAGTTTCCGGGATAACTGAACATCGACGCTTTGATGGCGGGAAAAGTATAGGTATACCCTGTATCAATCCTGGCTAAATCGGCGTATGCCTGAACAGCTCCGGTAAACAGCGGCGCATGCCGGTGCAACGCTTCCCTGCGCGCCAGCGCATCGGGATATAACGTATTCACTCTGCCTGCCAGGTGAAGCATCAGATTTGCGAGTTCTTCCTTCGCGGGCATTTCAACCGCCAGATCCATCCGGCTCGCCAGAGATGGCCGGTTATAGTTCAGTCCCCACGATAGATTGAACCACACATAGATGATCAGCGCGGTGGCCAGCCCGCCACGGAATACCTGAAGCATAACTGAACGGGTTATCCGCCGATAAAGCAATTTCTTACTGAACAATACGGCCCATCGTACAAATGCCAGTACGGCTACGGCGTAGAGAATATCACCCACGCTGAAGGGTATCCATCCCAGGACTATCCGTTGAAAGCGGCTGATAAGCGGGTAAAAACCGTTGGCATAATACCGTTCAACGGCTTCCGGAAACAGGGAAAAAACTTTAATACCCAGCGCGAGCACAATTAATATCCCCCATTTCCAGTTGAAAAAGCGCATGTATTAAGGGTTTTATTCAAAACTATATTCAAATATCCATAATCAGGTTTTAATCAATTCGGCTTATTTTGCAGAAAATACATTCGGGATGGATATTGTTTTTAACAGGAATGAAGACGCGGTGAGAATGCTGGTTTCCACACTGAGGCAAAACCGTGAAAAGGTGATGTTAGGGGGAGGAAAAAAAGCGGTTGCCCGCCAGCGTGAGAAAAACAAGATGACGCCAAGAGAACGGATCGATTACCTGGTGGATAAGAACAAACCCTTTACAGAGATCGGAACGCTTGCCGGATGGGAAATGTATCAGGAGCAGGGTGGCTGTCCATCTGGTGGCACCGTGGCAGGTATCGGTTATATCCGCGGCCGGCAATGCATTATAGCGGCAAATGATCAGACAGTTAAGGCAGGCGCCTGGTTTCCGATCACCGGTAAAAAGAACCTGCGCATCCAGGAGATCGCGATGGAAAACCGGCTCCCGGTTATTTACCTGGTCGACAGTGCCGGCGTTTTTCTGCCCATGCAGGATGAAATCTTTCCCGACAAAGAACATTTTGGCCGGATTTTTCGCAACAATGCCCGCATGAGCGCCATGGGCATTACCCAGATCGCCGCGGTGCTCGGACCCTGTGTTGCAGGCGGAGCCTACCTGCCCATTATGAGCGATGAAACACTGATGGTGGAAGGGAATGGTTCCATATATCTTGCCGGTCCCTACCTGGTAAAAGCCGCAATAGGAGAAGACATCGACAACGAAACGCTTGGCGGCGCCGATACCCACAATGCCATTTCCGGCATTGCCGATTATTCTTTCCCGGATGAAGAGAAATGCCTCGACCATATCAAAACGCTGATTGAAAAACTTGCTCCTGCTCCTGCACCGATATTCAGTCGCATTAAAGCAGCCGATCCCATTAAAGACGCCGGAGAATTGTATGGTTTATTTCCGGTGAATGGCTCGAAGCCCTATGATATGCTCAACATCATTGAACGCATAACAGATGATTCTGTCTTTGATCAGTTTAAAAAAGATTATGGCCAGACCATATTGTGCGGATATGCCCGCATTGATGGCTGGGCTGTGGGCATTGTGGCCAATCAGCGCCTGATGGTCAGAAACCGCAAAGGTGAAATGCAGATGGGTGGTGTGATCTATAATGACAGTGCCGATAAGGCAGCCCGTTTTATCATGAACTGCAATCAGAAAAAAATTCCGCTCATCTTCCTTCAGGATGTAACGGGTTTTATGGTGGGATCACGAAGCGAGCATTCCGGCATTATTAAAGATGGCGCGAAGATGGTGAATGCCGTCGCCAATTCGGTGGTGCCCAAAATAACGGTGGTGATCGGCAACTCTTATGGCGCGGGCAATTACGCCATGTGCGGAAAAGCCTATGACCCCCGGTTCATCTTTGCCTGGCCAACAGCTAAAATTGCAGTAATGGGTGGCGACCAGGCGGCTAAAACCCTGTTGCAGATCCAGGTGGCCGCGTTAAAATCAAAAGGCGAAACGATCACGGCTGAACAGGAACAGAACCTTTTACAGGAGATTCGTTCGCGTTATGAAACCCAAACATCTCCCTATTATGCCGCGGCCCGGTTGTGGGTCGATGAAATTATTGATCCCGCTGAAACGCGGAAATACCTCGCCGAAGCCCTTATGGCCGTATCGCAGAATACAGAATTGGAATCCTTTAAAACAGGGGTTTTCCAGGTATGAGTGCTCTATCCCCTCGGTTGTTCCCAGCTTTTGAACTTAAGCCTACATCCCTGCTGCTATGAAAAACCTTATTATCTATACCGATGGCGCGGCTAGGGGCAACCCGGGTAAAGGCGGATTTGGCGCCATTCTTCAATGGGGTGACCATGCCCGTGAGATCAGCCGTGGATACCGGCACACGACCAATAACCGCATGGAACTGATGGCAGTGATCGCCGCTCTTGAATCATTGAAAAAAACCGGCCTCCCAATAACAATATATTCCGACAGTCAGTATGTGGTGAAGGCCATCCAGGAAGGCTGGCTGAAAAAGTGGCTGGCCAACGATTTCAAGGGTGGCAAGAAAAACAAAGACCTTTGGAAACGCTATGCTGAACTGGCAAAACAACATACAATTATCTTCAAATGGGTGAAGGGGCATGCCGATAATGTGTACAATAACCGCTGTGATGAACTGGCCACCAGCGCGGCAGATGGTCATCACCTCCTGATCGATGAAGGCTATGAAAGCGGAATGAATTGAATCTTCATCAATTTTCAAATATGTTTACTTCGCAGTGCAGCCTGGACGGAGGGAAAGAATTAACTATTTTCATTTTTCCAAAGTTTGGCAAAACCGCATCTTTGTATACATGCTTAAAATCAGCGGCTATCTTCTTCTATTGCCTTTAATTGTTGCAATCTGTTCCTGTTCCTCCACCCGGCAAAGCACCGTGGTGAAAAAGGAGCAGCCCGTGCTGGCACCGCTTCCCGACCTGCCTTCGAGCAGTATTCAGATCCCCGTACATATTAACCTTAAACCACTTTTACAGGCGCTGGACAAGTCCACTCCGGTACAGTTCACCTCCGATAAATGGCCGGATTATTTTCAACCCTCCTGCGACTTCCGCTATAAATACCGCTTTGCCCGTTCACCCTTCGTTTTTAATATCGTGAACAACAAGGTCAGCATCCGCTTTCGCGGAAACTACCAGATTGCGGGAAGTAAAACGATCTGCGCATTCAACCGCCCTGTATCGCCCTGGGTATCGGGAAGCTGCGGCTTCGGATCAGAACCGCTTCGCCGTGTTGACCTTAACATCAGTTCCACCTTAAGCCTTAATCCCGACCTTACTATACGCACCCGCTCAGTACTGGATAAACTGCAACCGCTCGACCGCTGTGAAGTATCGCTGCTGCAAACCGATATGACGGGGGAGATCATGGATAGTATTCGTAGTTCTATTGAAACTTATTGCCAGACCTTTGATGAATTCGTGAATAACATCAACTCGAGTGAACTGCTGGTACGAAGTAAGCAGGAAGGCAGCAAAGTGATGCCAATAAGTGATTATGGATTTCTGAACCTCAACCCCACTACACTTCGTGTAGGACCGCTGAACTATTCCGGAGATTCACTTCGCTTTTCGCTGGGCTTCTGGGGCACGCCCGAATTTTCTTCCGACAG
This sequence comes from Bacteroidota bacterium, assembly GCA_023409675.1. Taxonomy (GTDB): domain Bacteria; phylum Bacteroidota; class Bacteroidia; order Chitinophagales; family Chitinophagaceae; genus Flavitalea. Next base: position 3,224 of record JAEYRC010000361.1, on the reverse strand, counting down.
CCTACGCATTGTGCGGAAAGGTCCGCTGCCACCCTTACGGACAAACGATGTTCAGCCGGGTATTGACACCTACCTGAACGCGGTATACGATTACAGTTTTTTTAATAAGCTGCTCAATGATTCGTTGCAGAATAAACCTTTTGAACTGGAAGGAAGAACATTTGTGATCAAACACATCAATATACAGGGAACCGATCAGGGTAAGCTTATGGTTGACGTATCATTTACCGGCAACCGAACCGGCGTACTGCGTCTAAGCGGAACGCCGGTGCTGGACCGCCAGACTCAAACCCTGACCATGCCCGATATCAGCTTTGGCGTTGATACCCGCGATATCATGATAAATATCGGAAAAAGTCTTTTTAGAAAGAAGATTATCCGTGAATTGAAGGATCAGTCGGTTTTTGATATCGCCGAGCTCATCAATAATAACCGCGAACTTATCTCCGCCCGGCTTAACCAGCCGGTAAATGAATGGATGTCGACCCGGGGTGACCTGAAAGAACTACAGGTTATCGGTATTCGTCCCCAGCAAAACAGCCTGCAACTGCAATTATATATCAAAGCTTCGCTGATGCTCATAGGCACCGCTCCTGCATCTGCTGTTGACTTTCAATAACCTATATTGCTTCAAACCATAATGGGTTGTCGCTGTCGGGCACCCCGTTATAATTAATAAACAGTTCCTCACCTTTCTTTACCGGCTTAATGGTTCTTATGGTGATGATCTGTTTGTCAAAATCCATCTCATACTCGCAATTGGCATCGTAAGAATGGTTGTATAAGGAAACCAGTCCAAGCGCGACACAGGCCTGGCGGCGTGTTTCCCCCCATTCGAAAATATAATCGTGCATCAGTGTCTGGTCAACGATCTTCCGGTCTTTCGGACTTAAAACGATAACCGGTGAAATTTCAATAACAGTTCCTGACCGGATTTTATCTGTGGCAAAAACACCTCTACCCTTGTCTTTTGATTTCTTAACAGCCAGGTATTCCTTAATCATGTTCGTTGAATATTTAATGTATGGGACAACGGGTACAATTTACATGCTAAACTGATACAAAAGGAAAAGCGTTGAAATATTATGCTGATAAAAGGTAATCATTAAATTTGATGCATGACGGCGGAGGAGACACTGGAAATATTAATTGAACGCTTCCGGGAAATCATTCTCAAGGATGATCTGCTGGAAGTCAGGGAGTTCCTCAACGACCAGAACATCAGTGACGTAGCCGATCTCATCTACGAGTTTCCCGAATACGAAGGCCGGATTATCCGCAACATGAGCGTTCATCGTGCGGCCAGTGTGTTCAAGATCCTCGACCTGGCCACGCAGAAAACCATTATTGAAGAACTGCCTCCTTTTAAGACGGCTGAACTGCTGAATGAACTTCCTGCCGATGACCGGACCGCCTTCCTGGAAGAGTTGCCCAGTAAAGTGGTAAAAGAATTAATCCGCCTGCTCGATCCCGAAGAACGACGCATTACGCTATCTCTGCTGGGTTATCCAGAAGGCAGCGTTGGGCGTTTGATGACCCCCGATTATATCGCGGTGGAGATCGACTGGACCATGAGTGAGGTGCTGGAGCATATCCGGGAGGTGGGCAAGGAAAGCGAAACCATAGATGTGATCTATGTGGTGGACTCGAAGGGTGTTTTTGTAGATGATGTACGGATCAGGGAAATCATCCTTGCAGCCCCCGATGTGATCATTGGAGATATCATTGATAACCGGTTCATCGCCCTGAAGGTGCATGATGATCAGGAGGTGGCGATACAGATTTTTAAAATGAATAACCGGGTAGCCTTACCCGTTGTGGATGATTCAAATATTCTGCTGGGCATTGTTACCATCGATGATGTATTGTGGGTTACCAATGAAGAGTTTAGTGAAGACATGCAGAAGATGGGCGGTATGGAAGCCCTGAATGAACCCTATCTTGAAATGCCGATATTCAGGCTTTTTAGGAAAAGAGTGGTTTGGCTGTTTATTCTTTTCCTGGGAGAAATGCTAACGGCTACGGCTATGGGCTATTTTGAGGATGAGATTTCCAAAGCTATCGTGCTTTCGCTCTTCATTCCCCTCATCATTTCCAGTGGAGGCAACAGTGGATCGCAGGCATCTACCTTAATCATTCAGGCTATGGCGGTAGGTGAAATTACGGTTAAAGACTGGTGGCGGGTGCTTCGCCGGGAAATAACCTCCGGGGTATTATTGGGATTGGTATTGGGTATAATCGGTTTCAGCCGGGTAGTATTGTGGAATGTAATCTTTGACTCCTACGGCGCGCATACCCTGGCTATTGGGTTTACGATCGGATTTTCACTTTTAGGCATTGTGCTTTGGGGTACCATCAGCGGGTCTATGCTTCCGCTGGTACTGAAACGGCTGGGCGCCGATCCCGCAACTTCCTCGGCTCCGTTTGTAGCCACCCTGGTTGATGTTACCGGACTGGTCATTTATTTTACCACAGCCTACATTTTCCTCCGGGGAACCCTGCTGTAAGGCGATTTTGGGAATACCAGAAAAAATATCCTCCCCTGCATAAAATCAAGCGGATCAGCGTTATACATCCGGAAAAAGGGTGTAAAACGCCTCCAAAGGCAGGCCCTGACTGCAATACATCCTATACAGGTTTGTATGTATCAGCTATTTTTTAGATTTTCGCAGCGTTTTCCGTAACTATCATCAACTAAAAAAATCAAAACCGCATGTGTGGAATTGTAGCCTATATCGGGCACCGCGAAGCTTACCCTGTCATTTTAAAGGGATTGAAACGCCTTGAATACCGGGGCTACGATAGTGCCGGTGTGGCCTTATTGAACAGCGGACTGAAAGTATACCGTAAGAAAGGAAAAGTGGCCGAACTGGAAGAATCACTTGTTGGCACCGACCTGCATGCCAATGCAGGTATTGGTCATACCCGTTGGGCAACACACGGAGAACCCAGTGACCGTAACGCGCATCCGCATAAATCGGAAAACAGTAAGCTGGCCATGATCCATAACGGGATCATTGAAAATTATGGCCAGTTAAAACAGGAATTACTCAACAAAGGCTATTCGTTCAACAGCGATACCGATACGGAAGTGCTGTTGAAATTCATAGAAGATATTCAGAAGAATAATGGTTGTACCCTGGAGGAAGCGGTGCGTATTGCTCTTAAGCGGGTAGTAGGCGCCTATGTGATCGTTCTGATCGATCAGGATAATCCGGATACCC
>JAEYRC010000359.1 GCA_023409675.1 Bacteroidota bacterium | reverse complement strand
TATATAATACCAGGGATTGGCTGTTTCTATAGCTGATTCACCGGTATATTTCTTAATAGCGGTGAATAAAACAAACCCAATAAACAGGCACAGATAATATAAGGGCCAGATACGCAGAATCCTTCTGACATAAAAATTTCCAATATGGATCGTCGATTTAAGTTCCTTTTCCTTGATCAGCAGATAGGTGATCAGAAAGCCGCTGAGTACAAAGAAAAAATTCACCCCCAGGTTACCGTGCTTAAATAAAAACCCTACCGCGGAGTGGGTTACGGGATCACTATCTTTCAGATAGGCGAAAAACGACAGGTAACTGTGGTAAAAGAATACCACGAAAAAGGAAATAAACCTTAATCCGTCGAGATTTGGAAAGAATATTTTGGTTTTCGGACTGGTAAGCTGCTGCTGCATCGATCAGTTTTCAGGTGATTTACAGGTGTATAGACGGTTATGAAGGTGCAATATTGTTCAGGACTGTTCTTTTTCTTTCTTATCTGAACCGGGCATTGCAAAAAATCCGGGTTTACGGCTGAGTCCGCTGGCAGTTGCAGCCGGCGCCCGACTGCTGAATAACCACCAGCCATTTAGCCGCATGGCCAGGTTATAAAATATGATCGGTATCAGAATTCCGGTTATCATGCTTGCCACCAAAATCAGCGGAACATAGGTGATATCGAGTATCCGGACAAAAAAGGTTCGGGTAAAGGAGGTGATCATTAAATGAATAACATAGATATAGAGTGAATGATAGCCGATAACGCGAAGAAAACGCAGTACATCCAGTTTTTCGAGAATAAAGGACAGGTTGACTATAAATGCTCCTCCGGCAAGTGCCGCGATCACGTACAGCCAGGGCATGGTATACTGAACATAGTAATCATCCTGCATTTCCAGGTTGATCTCTGTAAAATAATACTGGATCAAAACGAATACAGGCAAAATCAGCAACATGGTTTTGGGCGATGTGAGTACACTATAATTGCGGGCATGCAGCACTACGCGGGAAATTACATCTCCGATAGCGAAGAAGATATAGAAAAACAGAATATCGAAAATAAATCCGGCTTCTATGGCATTCATTTTCAGGATAGCGGCAATAATGAAAAACAATAAACCCAGGATAAGCTGCTGCCAGGGTTTGTAATTCAGGTAGGTGCGCACCAGTACATACAGTACCCCAACAAAAAATAAGGCATTCAGGTACCAGAATTGTTCTATCCTGCGGGGATTGATAATGAGGTTGAGGTAATCCATGGGTACCCGGTCGGCATGCACATAATTGGCAAAGAGCAGTTGCAGGCTGACCTGGATAGAGCCCCAGATGAGGAGAGGATAGAAAATATTGCTGAAGCGTTTTTTAATGTATTCGCCCATGCCGTTACGGGCCAGGGTATTACTCAGAAACATGCCCGAAACCATAAAAAACAATGGCATCCTGAAACTGAAAAAAAATATATTGCTGTATTTCAGGGCGGGATAGGTATAGGAACCCTGATCTCCTACATAGGCAAGACCCTCAAAAATATGCCGGTACACTACCAGGATAATGGTAATGCCCCGGGCATAATCTACCCAGGGATACCGTGTGCGGCCTAATACCCGGGAAGCATTAAACAAAATATCTTTCATTCCAGCAGGTTTGGGGGTAGGGTTCGGGCGTTAAAAGTACAAAAACGTTATTTGTTGACAATTAATACCCGCATACCGCAAAAGTCAAAAAAAAATCCGGGAAACTACTGCGTTTCCCGGATTCGTATTTGTCAAGCTGATAACTTATCGGTTGGTCCGGATCATTTTCGACGCCTGAACTGGTTTTCCATTAACTTTTAAAGTGATTAAATATACGCCGGTTCCCAGCCTTGCTTCCGCAGTATTCAGCCGCAGGGTTTGCATACCCGCACTGAGCTGACCGAAATCCTTTCTAAAGGCCAGTCGACCGGAAAGATCCAATACATCCACTGAAACAACATTTCCAGAGGCGGTATTGTTGAAATCAAGGTTGATGACATCCCGGAACGGATTGGGATACATGCTTACTGAAGCCGTATTGGCGGCATTTACAGCATCAGCTTCCCTGCCCTGTATCAACTCTTCTGTAGTATTATTCAGAATGGTTTGACCCTGGATTGCAGGAGCTACATCATCATTATACGCTTCAATTAAGATTCCACCGTTAAAGCCCCATGCTGCCAGTTCGGTAGTAGAGAAGTCAAGGAAGATCTCACCACTTGCGTTCGGTGCCACATTTTCAATATACACGATTTTGGTGTAGTTATTCCAGGAGTTCAGGTACACTGTTCTGTCGCCAATACTATAGGTAGCGGTGTAGTTATCGCGGTACCAGCCATTCGTACTCATACTTCCGAAGAAGCCGACACGGTAGCGTTTAGAGTGATTCAGGCCGGAGATCTTGATCTGCGCTTCCTGCGTATTATCTATCCAGTAGGAAGATGCCAGAACCAGATCAGGCGCTATACCGGTATTATTTAGCTGACGGCCAGCAGTATTCTCTCCGTTAAATCCTTTCGTGATATCCAGGCGTATGCCGGAGTTGAAACCGGAATGATCGATCAGGTTCTGATACTCGAGTTCTACTTCAGGCGAAGCCTGCAGGTTGTTCCATGGGAACGGACCGTTAGGAACCTGGAAGTTGAAGTTCACCGATACAACAGTTTGCGGCGTTACAGCACTTTTGATATTACTGTATTCAGAATTGGTGGTGCCATTCACCGCTTTCACCCTGTACCAGTACTTGGTATTCGGCGTAAGGCTGGCATCGCGGTACTTGTCGGTATTGGCAGGAAGTGCAATGCTTTGCAGACCGGAACTGAATGATTCATTCAGGGCGCGCTCAAGCACAAAACCACCGCTGGCATTTTCATTATAGGAGCGGTCAGACCAGGTAATATCAATTGTGGTACGGTTAACCGCCTCAGCAAAGAGGTTTATTGGTGATAATACCTGAATAACCGGGTTATATTCTTCCACCACCATGGCATTGAGGTACATGTACCCACCATCTATCCGTTCAATCAGAACATAAATTTCTCCCTGCGCATTCGGATATAAACCATTAAGATTTGCCGATTTGGTGGTGTTGTACATCGCATCGAGCGTATCGACCTGGTTGGCAGAAGCCGGGTTGCTCTTATCGGTCAGGTTAGGCGAAGAATACTTCGCACGATAACCAGTTCCTTCATTCATGCTTCCTACCAGTGAGATATTATACCGCAGGTTCGGATTGAGGTTAGCAATCCTGAATTCTGATGGAGTGGCCAGGTTGGAAGCGGCAGCGCTCTCCAGAACGGCATCCGGATAAATACCGCTGTCGTTTCCGGTAATATGTCCCATATCAGCTAAAGCAGGCATACGCTGGATGGTACGGATCGAGAACCCTGTATTGATATTGTTTTCATCACGAAGGTTCAGCATCTGCGAATTGGTGGTCCGTGATCCCAGGAAATTATTCCATGGAGCCGGCGCAGCCTTACCAACCGATCCGAAATTGATGAATACAGAACGGGTATCCTTATCCGCAACAAAAAGGTTGAATGACGTGAATGCTTCTCCACCCTTATCGTCACGTACACCGACCGTTAAGTTCAGCAGGCCCAGGTTATTTACAGTCGGATCGAAATTGATCCGGTAAACACCACCACCCTGGTTGGTGAGTGTAATAAATGACGGACGATTTACCACGAAAACTTCAAGCACATCTCCCGGATCATCTTCCACGGTAAATTCACGGAAAGCTGATGTGTTGGTTTTCACGAAAATATCCGCAATAGAAGTTATGGTTGGAATATTATTGCCGGTAGTCACCATTACAGTATCACTCGACACACCGTTACCATAACTGTTCACACCAATGACATAGTAATAATAGTCGGTCAGCGTTTCTACCTGGTTATCATTGTAACCTGTACTGTCGATGTACACCCCGCTGGTATTAATGTGCGTGAATGGACCCGCAGGTGTCAGGGAACGATATACCCGGTAATTTGATTCATTGTACGAACGATCAGTCCATTCAAGGCGAACACCGGTATTTTCGATGAAGGTTCCGCTCAGGTTCAGTGGTTTGGAAGGAGTAGTTCCGTCATCATAACGGGCATCGATCACCAGTGCATTGAGCACGCCACCGAAATTCACATTTCCGTCGCCAATCATGGTGATGATCACTTCTCCGTTCTCATCAGGCGATATATTATAAATGGTATCGGTATCCGAAGTATTCGTATAATATTTTACAACAGCCTCCTGATCCAGTATCTTATATGTTGTCTGGCTATTGATATTACCGCAGCCTGCACAGTTGTAACTGCCGAAGAATACAAAGTTGTACACCTTCTGCTGGTTCAGTCCAAATGCCTTCAAACGAATCGTATCGGACGCGTTATTTCCGGCAAAGAAGCCCCAGTTCATCTGATCACGGATAACATTATCGGGGTATACACCACTGTTGTTACCGGTGAGTGTACCATTTTGCGAAGAAGAGTAAGTTCCGCTCACGACAGTCAGCCCGATACCGCTTTCTTCCCCACGGGTATTCAGCATATTGCTGACGTTGAAATAGGTCTGGGGAGTGGATACATTCGGATTCTGTGGAAGAGCGATATCATTCCAGCCTTGTACAGAGCCAGTGAAGTAGCGCATGTTTGCCTTGATAACCTCATTAGGATCTTTTTCTTCTACAGTTATGGTAAAGGAGCGTGCTGCCCATGAACCATAACCGTCATCAAGCCGAAGCATTGCCTGATAAGTTCCTGACTGTGAATAATCGGGTTGAAGGTGGATCAGACCGTTGCCATTACCAAGGTCTTCGAAGCTGGCAAAGGATGGTAATCCTTCAGTAAGCCAGAACAGGCCCTCCAGTCCATCAGCATCAAAACCCGTTACAGGAATAGAAACCAATGCACCTTCATTCAGGGTAACATTACTGATCGGCTGCAGCGTAGGCACCGTATTATCATTCACGACAAATGAGAAGAAGGTGGTGTCATAACCCTGGAATCCATCATCCACAATGAGGTATACCGAATGTGCTCCCGTATTAGACAGTCGCGGCGATATTTTAAGATTGATCTTACCATTGCTGATATTGGTTATCGTTACAAAAGATGGTTTACTGACCGTATTGAACGTTAACCCATCACCATCAATATCGGAAGCATTTACTTCGATATTCATAGTGGTATTATATTTCACTCCAAAGTCGAGTGGTTTATCAGACACCGGTGCGGTGTTCAGGGTACGGCCATTAACAGGACCCGCATATCCGGAGAAGTTGGTCAGCCCCTTAGCCCTTACCCGGTAATAATACGTGACATTGGCAAATAGTCCGGTATCGGCATAATTCACCTGACCACCCGATGCTGCCGGTATGTTGGCAATAATCCTGAATTCATTGGTGTTGTTAACAGAACGCCACAATTCAAATCCGGTTTCATTTGAAGAATTATCATTGAAACTGAGGGTGATCAAATCTCGTCCTCCAACCGTGGCGGTGAGGTTGGATGGGGCGGCAGGGGCTGCCGGAGCTGCAGCGGTGGCTGCATTAGCCGGGCCCGCGAATGGCGAACTTCCGCCTGCATTGATCGACCTGACTTTATAATGATATGTGGTCGATGGATTCAACGCCGAATCGCGGTAAAAGCTTACCCCCGCGGCTACGGTTGTTACAGGTACATAGGTACCATTTGCAGAAGTGGAGCGTACGATTTCAAAACCGGTTTCATTAGGCACCACATCATTCCAGGAAATATTCAGTTGATTATATGAATGCTGAGAAACTGAAACGCCTGTTGGTGCGATCGGAAGTGCAGGCAATGTTGCTGGTGCCAGTGCATAAAAACCACCGGGAATAATTTCTTTGGTTATACCCACAGCAGTATTTTGCCACGACACCTCCATCACCTCACCCCCAGTCTTCTCAAAGAATGTGGCGATGATCTGGTGATAACCTCTTGTCAGGGTGATATTGCCCGAGCGTTCCTGTGATCCATGAAGACCATCATTGTTTACCAGCGCGGTCGCGTTGAAGGAATACGGTGTGTTAATGTATAATTTACTTCCGTCATCTGACCGTGTATAGAACGTATAAGTTCCATCGTAAGGAATATAAATGTATCCTTCCCAGTAAAAAGCATAGTTATCGGCAACATTACGGATACTGGCGCCAATATCAACTGTTTGGGCAACACCCGATTTAGTTACGGTTTCGTTGTTGAAATTGGGAAGAAGGTCAAAACTTTTCTGGTAGTATTTATAATTCAGGCCCTGCCGGTGTGTAAACCCGGTTACCTGGTTACTGTTCTGTGATTCATTACCCGCCTTATCTACCGCCATCACGGTAAATGTGTAGTTTGTCAGGCTATCCAACCCGAATACCGTGATACTGGTTTCTGGCGTACTGAAAAGTTTGGAGCCGTTAGCATATACATCATAACGTTCAATGATACCATTATCCGTAGCGGCAGTCCATTTCAGGGACACAGAATTCTGAGAACTTCCCCGGTATAAGAGGTTGCCCGGAGGATTGGGTGGAATGTTATCGGTAAGTGTAGTAACTGAAGCTACATTACTGTTCACCGATGCGCCGTACTGATTAACCGCACGAACAACATAATAGAATGTAGTATTATCTGTAAGCGCGTTATCCGTCCAGGTTACCACATTTGGTGCCGTGATATGCATCAGCGTAAAAGGTCCGGTTTTACTGCTTCCACGATAGATTTCAAAACCAGTTTCATTGTTACCGGCATTGGGATTCTCATTCCAGTCGAGCTTTACAGCCACCTGTGAAATAGCGCTGGCGCTGAGGTTTTTAGCCGGGTCGGGGTTGGGTG
>JAEYRC010000349.1 GCA_023409675.1 Bacteroidota bacterium | reverse complement strand
ATCATGACAGGTGAATTAAAGTAAATTATCCGATTTCGGGATACAGGGGAAATTGTTTCATGAATTCATTGACAGATCCGGCCAGTTTTTTCAGTAATGCCTCATCATCGGGGTTCATCAGCGCTTTATCGATAAAATCAACGATCTGTGGCATATGTTGCTTTTGAAGCCCGCGGGTGGTAATTGCCGGTACACCAACCCGAATACCGGAAGTGACAAATGCTGACTTGTCGTCGTATGGCACCATGTTTTTATTTACAGTGATATCGGCCATTCCCAGTACCTGCTCCGCTTTTTTACCACTGATATTTTTATTGCGAAGGTCTATCAGCATAAGGTGATTATCTGTTCCGCCTGAAACAATATTATATCCTTTTGCCATGAAATTTTCTGCCATTGCCTGGGCATTGGTAATGATCTGGCTGGCATAGGTGGCAAAATCATCGGTCAGAATTTCACCGAAGGCTACAGCTTTCGCTGAAATGATATGCTCCAGAGGGCCGCCCTGTGTTCCTGGAAAGACGGCAAGATCAATGAGGTTACTCATCATTCTTACATTGCCTTTGGGGTCTTTAATGCCAAAAGGATTTTCAAAATCTTCTTTCATTAAGATAATACCACCCCGGGGCCCGCGCAGTGTTTTGTGCGTGGTGGAAGTTACGAAGTGACAGTGCTCGAAGGGTGATTTCAATAAGCCCTTAGCGATCAGTCCGGCAGGATGGGCCATATCACACATCAGCAACGCTCCGACACGATCGGCTATAGCACGGATGCGTTCATAATCCCAGTCGCGGCTATAGGCTGATGCCCCGCAGATCAGCAGGCGGGGTTTTATTTCGAGTGCCACCTTTTCCATCATGTCATAATCCACCCGGCCATCTTCTTATCCAACGCCATAAAAATGAGGCTCATACAGTTTGCCGGAAAAGTTTACCGGTGAACCGTGGGTCAGATGGCCGCCCATGCTCAGATCAAGCCCGAGAATTTTATCGCCGGGTTTTAAAATTGCCAGCAGCAGAGCCGCATTGGCCTGAGCGCCGGAAGGTGGTTGAACATTCGCGTATGCACAGTTGAAAATGCTTTTCAGCCGGTCGATGGCCAGTTGTTCAATCTGGTCAACGATTTCACATCCTCCGTAATATCGTCTTCCGGGATAGCCTTCCGCGTATTTGTTGGTAAGAACTGAACCACTCGCGCGCATCACTGCTGTAGAAGTGAAATTTTCAGAAGCGATCAGTTCAATGCCCCGGCGCTGGCGTTCCAGCTCCTGGTCTATCAGGTCAAATACCATGGAATCATTATACATGATAGGAGGAAAGTTTTAATTATCAAAAAGAATGCGCAGCAAAAATAACCACAACTGCCTTACCCTCAAGATTTTTGTTAAAGAATTAATTGGTATAAATTGCCTACTTTCACACGCTTTTGGAGGCTTTGAACCATTGCCCGACGATTCGGTAAAGCAGTGTCAAACACATTATCAATGAAAGCGATCATTCCAGTAGCAGGTGCCGGAACCAAATTGCGGCCCCACACATTCACCCAGCCTAAAGCGCTGATTCCACTGGCGGGGAAAACGATTCTAAATATTATTGTTGATCAGTTACGTGAAGCGGGTATTGATGAATTTATATTCATTGTCGGTTACCTGGGCGATAAAATCAAAGATTACATCCACGATAAGTATCCCGGGCTTAATGCGCATTTCGTAAACCAGTCTGAACGGCAGGGTATTGGTCATGCTATCATGCTAACCCGTGAAATTGTTAATGGCGACGAGGTATTTATTGTATTAGGAGATACCATTTGCGAATACAATGTGCGGGAGGTACTGAATTGTCCGCATTCAGCGCTTGGTATCAAGCGGGTGGATGACCCCCGGGAATTTGGTGTTGCGGAGATTGGAGAAGACGGTTTTGTCAGCAGGGTGGTGGAAAAGCCCCAGATCCCGAAATCCAATATGGCGCTGGTGGGAGTTTACCGGATAAAAGAGTCGCCACTATTGTTCGACTGCCTTGAAGAGAATATCCGCAACCAGGTCCGAAGCCGTGGGGAATTCAGTTTAACCGATGCGATTGAATGTATGATCACGAAGGGCGTACAGATCCGGTTTTTCAAAGTACAGAACTGGTTCGATTGTGGAAAAAAAGAAACCCTGCTTGAATCGAACGCCACCCTGCTAAAGAAATTTGGCGGCGTCATTTCTCCGGATCATAATTTTGAAAATTCCATTATCGTTCCTCCGGTGAGCATAGCACCGGGCAGTGAGATCCGCAATTCAATCATCGGTCCGAATGTTACCATAGGCGAAAAAACTACGATCAATTATTCCATCATTAAGGACTCGATCATTGGCGCTTTTGCCGATCTGTATGATATAGTTCTTACCCATTCACTGATCGGAAGCGATACAGAAGTTAAAGGCGAAACCCGAAGTTTGAACATTGGAGATAATACGGAAATCGACCTGGGCGAATCATGATAAGATATCAGGAAAAAGATGATGCGGAAATTGCAGTTACGGGGAAACTGATTTATTTTTACCGCCGAATGCAACATTTGGTTAGGGGCTGATGTCAGTAGCGCAGAAATGAATCAGCAAATGATAACTCTTATTTCCAATTTAGTAAATCGTTCGATTATGAGACAGACCAAACGACTTTTCCTAGCTGTCTCCTTATTCTCTTTTTCAGCAGTGGCATTTGCCAATAATGAAAAAACGAATCCTACAGAACCGGTAATACTGGGTTCGGTAATCAATGCCTCTACCAAAAAACCACTCAAGGGTGTAACTGTTCTGATCAAATCCGCAAAGGGTGAAAACCTGGTGCAGTCTGATGAGTGCGGTAACTTTAAGATTCCGGTTGTCAACGGGGAAGTGGTGATTGTTCTGGAGAAGAAAGGATTCAAAACTTTCCGCAGTAAAAAACTTTCCTTCAATAAAGGAATGCTGCATAAAGTAAACTTTGATCTTTCTTCTTCGTCTGAGGAAGACAGTGATATTTTCCATCCGCTCTCGCGAATGATGGAAACCTGGTAACAACTTCATTTCTTCAACTATATTTAACGCCGGATATTTTTATTCGGCGTTATTGTTTACAGGAATCACCGGCATAGATGAAGCTGGTTTTAAATTAGCGGATCATTATCAGACGATATCCCAGTGTTTGATGGCTAATTTCTGGAGAGAAGGAGAATATTTATTTATCACGTTTATCATGAGCGATTTCTGTAGAACAGGTTATTCAAATGTAATTTTTGCTTCTTCTTCAAAATGTGAGTTTTATTTTTTAGTCGATAGCAAAGAAGCTGTTTGTTCAGGTTCGAAACGCAATGGTGTTTTCACGGCGAATTTTACGTGATTTAACGGTACGCATAGGGCACAGGGCCCCTCCCTCCCCCACCTGCCAGCACACCAAAATCTTTATAGAAATAATTTCCCCTACTGGAAAAAATCATCTTCCGGTTATTGCTTGTACCACCCGCCGGCCGCGAAGTACAAACACTTCTCTTTTGATATGTATCAGATTCAGCAAATCTCCCCAATCATTAATTTTAGTGCAAGGTATATTCCTCCTGGTTGACCTGCTTTTTCCCCGCAACTATTCCGGATTTTACTTTTGAATATTCCTGAAGGCTGTTTTGGGATTACGGTCTTGCAAAAAAAATGGTATTAGAATTTCAACCTATTATTGTGAAGTTAAAGACATTAGCTCCTGGTCAAATTACTGCAACTGATTTCTATGGACAGGCAAATAACACTGATTTATTAAGTTATAGGTTTCGTGATTCCGACCTTATTAAAAATAAAGATCCCCGGTATAAACCAGGGATCGTTGTATACATTATCTAAACATTCGCCTTTCCTGAAGAAATACATTTCCCGCAGTTAGGGCAGAATTTACGCTGATTTTCGTGCTATTCATCTGCCCTGATCTGTTTAAAATCCGCGCCCACTGCGGGGACCTTACTTGCTCTATTTGAACATTTTCTAAGTATTATAATTTCCTAAAAGTCCATTTCCACATTTCCTTCCAGGTGGCTTTTTTTCCGTACATCAGAATTCCGGTTCGGTATATTTTGGCACTGAGCCAGGTGGTAAACAGAAAACCGGCTATCAGTAGGGCCATGCTGGTGCCCAACTGCCACCAGGGAACAGTTCCGGGTACACCAAATGGAATTCTTGCCATCATAATGATTGGAGAGAAGAAGGGTATGAGGCTCGTCCAGGTGGCGAGGCCTCCTTCCGGATGAACAATCGCATTCATCATGATTATAATAGATAATATTATGGGCATGGTAACCGGTAGCATTAGTGATTGAGCATCCTGTGGGTCTTCATTTACAGCGCTGCCCACCGCGGCAAACAGAGAGGCATAAAACAGGTAGCCGAACAGAAAGTAAAAGACGAAGCAACCGATGATCAGGGGCCAGTTCACTGATGACAATTCATGTTGCGCCGTAGCCAGTCCCATCAATGTTTCCGACTGTTGTGATGCCCCTGCAACCTGTCCGGATTGCACCTGTTGCATAATTTCTGCCGGAATGATCATATTCAACACCATGGAGAAAACGCCTATCAGAATGATCCATAGAAAAAACTGGGTTAGTCCGACAGCACCGATACCGATGATCTTACCCATCATCAACTGAAATGGTTTTACCGAAGAAACGATGACCTCAGCAATCCGGTTGGTCTTTTCTTCCATAACGCCACGCATAACCATTGCGCCGTATATGAACAGCGTAATGT
>JAEYRC010000326.1 GCA_023409675.1 Bacteroidota bacterium | reverse complement strand
AGTGGTGTTGTATATTTTCTCCAAGAAGATCCAGCAGTTTTACCATCGTATTGAATCCCGTTTTTTGAGCAACCTAAATGCGCGCGAGCTGGAGATGGAAGGGTTGGAAGCACTCAATACCGCTGTTCAACGATCTAACCTGAGCATACAAAGCGACCTGACACCCTGGGACGCGCATATCGTTGACCTGGAGGTAAATCCCCAGGCCGATTACATTGGTAAAACCCTTTCTGAACTGGCGTGGCGGGAAAAATTTGGGGTTAATATCGTATATATCAAACGCGGCGATAAGCTAATTCATGCCCCTGGCAGACATAATAAGCTCATGCCTTTCGATCATGCAGGGATTATTGCCACCGATGATCAGATGCTGGTCTTCAAACCTGTTTTTGACGCGCTGGAAAAAATCAGCACCGAATCGGTGGATATGGAAGATATTGTACTGCAGAAGATCGTTGTTGATGAACATACCAAACTAAAGGGTATGACTATCCGAAATTCGGGTGTACGCGAACAGACCAGAGGACTGGTTGTAGGAATTGAACGCAACCAGATGCGAATTCTCAACCCTGATTCCAATACAGTTTTCCTATGGGGAGATATTGTATGGATTGTGGGTGAAAGAAAAAGAATCCAGAAATTATCGCTGGGCGATCGTCCTATGCCATCAAGCCTTCCACAGGAATCCTTAACGGCCGGTGAACAATAGTAAGAAATTTTTATAGCAGATAACTTGAAACTTCTGAATTGTGTCAGGAGTTTCCGGTCATGAAGTTCAACAGTCCGGGCCTCATTTTTATTTCTACGGTCTCCCCTTCTTCCAGTTTAACAATAGCATCGTCGACATGTATATGCGTACCCTGCCATGA
This sequence comes from Bacteroidota bacterium, assembly GCA_023409675.1. Lineage (GTDB taxonomy): Bacteria > Bacteroidota > Bacteroidia > Chitinophagales > Chitinophagaceae > Flavitalea. The sequence goes on along the minus strand of JAEYRC010000326.1, from coordinate 2,386 downwards.
TATGGAAATATCTTTTCCCCGAATAGTATGATAGGTATACGGGAGGTCTTCACCATTGATTCGTTGCTGCAGGTATGCAGAAAATTTTTCTTTTTCATCGCCCCTGATCACTACCACTTCAAAAACTCCATCAGCGGGATCGTTATCCGCAGCAAGTTCCAGGTTTGGACCAATTGATTTCGCATTCATCACTTCCGCAAGGATATAACTTCCCGAATGATCTTTACCATCAATAATGAGGTTACATTCGCGGGGCTCATACTTATCCAGGATGTCGCGCAGCAGCTTCAGGGTGAACAACAGTTTTTCATCGGGAATCAGTTTCTCAACCTCTTTTTTCTTTTTCTTCATTTCCATCATCAGGTAGGGAAACAATCCATATCCAAAACTTTCAATAAAAAACTCTTCAGCAGGAACATTGAAAATGCGGCCGATATCAAAGCGCTGCAAACGACTTTCTTTCCAACTCTTCACTACCGTTTCCGGATCTTTCTCTATACCCAGTGTTTTAGAAATATTGTTGGCCGTTCCCAGGGTTATAATTCCTATCGGTAAGAGTGAATCCAGAACAGGTTGCCGGAGCAGCATACCAATAACTTTTCTCACCGTGCCATCACCACCGGCAATAATGATGCAATCACTAAGAGGGTCGATAGGCTGCTTTTCCCATTTCTTATCCTTTGTGGATGAATATCTACACTCAAACCCATTTTCCTCTAAAATCGTCAGAAGTTTCTTTTTAGAATGCTGCTCATCTCCCGCCCCGGGGTTATGGAATATCGTTGCTACCGGCATGTATATTATTTTTTGATAACAATGATAAAATTATACCCTGCTCTGGCATAATAATATTGGTTTAACTGATATGAGAATTCTAATAACCAATGACGATGGAATATACAGTCCGGGAATCGCGGCCCTGGCCCGTTTTGCTGCCAAATTTGGAGAGGTTACGGTTATAGCTCCGGATGTTGAACAATCAAGTATGGGTCATGCCGTTACCCACTCACGCCCTTTGTCGTTTAAAAAGTCTCCTATTTCTTTTGGTGATATTGAAGCTTTCCGGGTTAATGGCACACCCGCCGATTGCGTTGCACTGGGTACTCATTTGTATTCCAAAACCGATATTGTTTTGTCGGGCATCAATATGGGACCAAACCTGGGTAATTCAATGTGGCATTCCGGAACGCTTGCAGCAGCAAAACAAGCTGTATTACTGGGGATTCGGGGTGTTGCCTTAAGTACCCCGGTGGGTAAGACGGAGCCAGATTTTGAGGCCCTCGGTCCATGGGTGGAAAAAGCCCTTTCAATGGTACTGGATTCTACAACACCTGAATTATACAATATCAATTTTCCACCTGAGCCAAGTGATATCCGATGGACAAGGCAATCGGTCAGAATGTATGATGGGATCATTAAGCCCGGTCTGGATCCTATGGGAAGGAAACATTACTGGTTTACGGTTTATCCGCTGGAACCCTCTGAAGAAGGTTCTGACCGATGGGCTGTGGAGAATGGATATGCTTCCATCACCCCTTTATGGCTCGACCTGACCGATCATGAATTACTTTCTAAAAAAATGGGTTGATGCAAGAATCAGTATCCACTAATCTTACCATGCAATGACCCCCCCGAACTGAATAAACGATCGATCTGTTTTTCTACCCTGGCATCCGGTACCAATACCGGTGCATGATGCGGTTTTATACGGGCATCAATTATCATAGGTCCGCGGCAACCCCAATGCTTATGCGCATAGAAAGCGCCTATGCCATGAATTTCCCGGGCCGGATTACTTCGCGTGAAGGTGACCCATAAAAAATTACGAACAGATGCCGCGGTAAATGTGCTGTCATCACATAGGATCATCAGGGGCAGATCATTCAGTTTGTCTATACTGGAACCTAGCGCTTCATTCAGTTCCTCCATAAAAGTTTCCGCGCGGGTCATATCGCTGAAGGGTTCTCCTTCAAAAGCTATGATTCCGGGGAGCACCAGTGTTGCATTCCGGATCAGCATACAATCTTTGAGTACGGAAGGAATCTCTGTACAGAGTGGTCGTAAAATCTCTCCATATGCCGCAAACATCACCTTACTTCCCGCGTTCAGTCCGGTGCCGGAATAATCCAGCGTATCAATGGTGGTATTGGTATAGAAATGAATATCACGTTCCAGGTTGATGCGCTGCAGGAAATAATGCAGGTATTCCTCTACGTTATATACCGAAGGGGTTTCTTCTCCTGCCGTAATGAACAGAAACTTGGCCAGGCTGAGCTGACCGGTTCCAAGAACATGATTGGCTATGGTAAGAATTTCAGCGGGTTGCCGGGCGGGCGTATAGGGCGTATAGCGGTCGCTACCGGTGGCCAGCAGCAAAGGATGCACT
>JAEYRC010000281.1 GCA_023409675.1 Bacteroidota bacterium | reverse complement strand
ATTGTACTGACCGATGAGAACGGTGTTCCATACCGCTTATTGGGTGCCATGACCGATCGCCGTTCAGAAGAACTTGCCGATCAGAACCGTGCGCTCAAAGCCTTCAATGCCGAACTGGAAGAACTGGTGGCAACCAGAACCAAGGATCTGGAAAACCAGAAAAACATTCTTCAAAACCTGTTCATGCAGGCGCCAGCGCTGATCTGCACCTTTAAGGGACCCGATCATGTTTATGAGCTCGTAAACCCGCAATATCAGAAGCTGTTTGGTCAGCGCGAGCTGAAAGGCAAGCCCATCATGGTGGCTTTGCCGGAGCTGGAAGGGCAGTCTATCAAGGCCTTACTCGACCGGGTTTATACCACGGGTGAATCCTATATAGGTAAAGAGGTGTATGTTAAGCTGGCGCGGGATGTGGATATGGACGTTGAGGAAATGTATATCAACCTGATCTACCAGCCTACCTACGATGAAAACGATGCCATTAATGGCATTCTGGTATTTGCCTATGAAGTGACCCAACAGGTAACCGCCCGCAAAGCCATACAGCAGGCCAATGATGAACTGCTTAAATTGAACCAGGAGTTTCAGGTTATGATGGATTTCATGCCGCAAATGGTATGGGTTTCCCAACCTGATGGCGATCATATCTATTTCAATAAAGTCTGGTATGAATACACCGGACTAACGCCCGATGAATCTGACATTAACGGATGGATGAATGCCCTGCATCCCGAAGACCGTGAACGTACACAGATAACCTGGAGAAATTCCATTCAAACCGGCAACCCCTATGAAATTGAATACCGTATTTACGGACCGGAGCAGGGTTACCGCTGGTTCCTGGGGCGGGCACTGCCGATTATGAATGAAGAAGGCCTCATCGAAAAATGGTTTGGCACCTGTACCGATATTCAGGATCAGAAGGTCATGAATGATATACTTGAACATAAAGTGCTGGAACGAACCAGGGAACTGCAACGCATTAATTCAGAACTCGAACTGAGCAACAGTGAGCTTACTCAATTTGCTTCCGTTGCTTCACATGACCTGCAGGAGCCACTTCGGAAAATTCTGCTGTTCAGCCATCTTGTTAAAGACCGCGTCGCGGATCTGCCCGGTGTAGCAGTGGCGCATATCGATAAAATTATCGCTTCTTCCTCCCGCATGAGTGTGCTGGTACACGACCTGTTGTCTTATACCAAACTTGCCTCCATGGATGGCAGCTTTGAAGCAACGGACCTCAACACCATCATCAATGAGGTACAGAGCGATCTCGAACTGATTATCCAGGAAAAAAAGGCGGTTATAACCCGACATAATCTGCCGGTCATTGATGTTTTAGCAGGCCAGATGCGCCAGGTCTTCCAGAATATCATCAGCAATTCCCTGAAATTCAGCAAAGCCGGCATTCCTCCGCAGATCAGTATCAGCGCGGAACGCGTCAGCGAACTGTCTACCAGCGCTGCACCTGATGCGGAAGGCTGGTATTACCGTATCGTCATACAGGATAATGGTATCGGATTTTCCAATGAATATGCAGAGAAGATCTTCACCCTTTTTCAGCGCCTGCATACCCGCACCCGTTATGAAGGTACCGGCATCGGGTTATCGATCGCAAAAAAGATCATCAGCCAGCACAATGGTATCATCAAGGCTTCCGGAGAAGAAAAAGTCGGGGCCCGTTTTACCATAGTGTTGCCGGCGGTACAGAAGGTCAACTGACATCAGCAAGGCAGATCGTGATGCTCTGAACTGCTGAAACGGTTGGCCATATCCCCAACAACCGGGAAACTGGTTTGATCAGAATTTAAATTTCAGATAACCCCTGAGGTTAAAAGGAGTTCCCGGTGTAAAATGAATTTCGGTTACAGATGCGGGTTCATTCCGCAACCGGCTTTCTGTGGCAAACTGTGTTTCATTCCAGGCCACATCAAAGATGTTTTCAGCGATCAGGCCTATCCCGAAACGCTTCCATTCAAAACCGGCATTGGCATCGGCTATGAAATAACCCTTCGCCACAATGCTATTGTCTTCATTAGCCGGGCGGTCGCCGAGGTAACGGGCCCGGATACCCGAATTGAATCCGGATGGATGTTTATAGGACAATCCGCCGGCTGCAGTGACCTTTGGCGCGAGCGGAATCAGGTCCTCGCCTTTCGCTTCATCAATAGCACGGGCATGGGTATAGGTGGCATCGCCATGCAGGAAGAGGTAACGGCCAAGTTGGTAACGCAAGCCCAGATCAATGCCTTTTCGTACAGAACGTCCGCTGGGTTCAACAATTCCCGCATCGCCGACATACACGAACTCCTGTTCTGAAAACAGGTACCAGGCCGCAGCATTAAGCACCATTCGGGGTATGGGCTTGAGAATCAACCCGAGATCAGCGCCATATACCGGTGGAAGAATGGTTTGCCCGTTACGTGCGATCACGACACGGGTATCGTTACTGTGAAAGCCTTTGCCCAGTTTTAGAAAATACTGCACCCGCTGATCCTGATTGTAAATGATGTTCACTTTGGGGCTCAGCATACCTTTGTGTACCGCGTCAACGGTATATTGTGCCGGCAGCTTATCGGTATACTGAAACCGGAACTGGTCGTAACGCAACCCCGCATTAACCACCCACTTGCCCAGACTGAAATCGGCCTGGGCAAAACTGCTCAGATTGGTTTCGTGTACATCACCCAGCATGATGGGATTGAGGGTGGTTTTACGGTTAAGGGTATGCGATAATTCATTGTCCTTAACCTGGTCATCACGCAAACCAATACCCGCACGTAATTCTACACCCCAGTTGCCAAGATAGGTATTGTGCTGCAGTTCAGAATTGAAGCCGGCTATGGATCGTTGTTCTTTTTGCCGGATCTGATCGCCGTTCAGTTCATCTTCGAGGAAGAAGGTAAAATTGGAATACAGTTCGAAATCATAACGGTTAAGATAGGCCGTATTGCGGATGAAAGTTTGCGGATTGATTTGTTTATGATACTGCACACTGAAGTTGCTGCGGCTGGTATTACCGCCTTCGGTGTCATCGATAGCGCCAAACCGGCTAATGAGCCGCTGGTCAACCGCACGCTGTGGAATCTGCCCACTGGCATCCCACTGACTCGACAGATGCGACAGGGTAACAGAGATCTTGTCGGTGGTATTCAGCCAGCGGGAATATTTTCCCATAACATTCATACGGTTGAAGTTCTGGGGAGATTCAAAAAATCCATCGGTCTGCAGGAATTCAATTCCTGCCCAGGCCGCCTCTTTTTCCGAATTCAGCAGGTTGATCATGCCCAGTCCTCGGAAATGTCCGAACATTCCTTTTTCCAGTGTAACCGAAGAGGCATCCAGACGTTCGCGGGTTTGGAAATCGACATAGCCCGCGGTAGCAAAATTTCCTTTGGCAGCTACATAGGGGCCCTTGTCGAAATCTATTTTCTCGATGGCTTCCGGAATCAGGAAGTGCAGATCCGCATAGCCCTGACCGTGAGCATGACTAACCATATTCACCGGCATTCCATCTACCGTAATACTAATATCTGTTCCATGATCAATATCGAATCCACGCAGAAAGATCTGTTCCGCCTTACCCCCACCGGCATGCTGTCCGATGAATAAGCCCGGTATTTTACGCAGGATCTCCTGAGAGCTGGTTACCGGGTTGGTTTGCAGATCGATGGCCGACAGGATATTCAGGTGTTTTAGCTGCGGATGAACCATCACATCGTCGAGCTGAAAAGCCATATGCTCCAGTACAATAGACATAAATGCCGAGTCAACCATCACCTGTTTTCCGGCATAGGAAACATGACTGACCAGCAGGGTATCGCCCATTGCCGCGGAAGGAAAGATGAAATACCCATTTTCCATACTGTGCACATGCTGATCGCGGGAAAGATTTTGAATGGTGGCGCCGCTAAGGGGCTTTTTATCGGACCCTTTTACAGTTCCCTGGATTCTCTGCCCCAGGGCAGCCTGATAAAACGCAATGACAACGAGGAGTAGACTGATCTGCTTCATGATTACAACTAAACATTTTCTGAATGAGACCGCAAAATTCAGCATTTTATATGGGTAAACAGCCGGGCAGGGTTACAACTGCATTAAAATTCGGGAATTGCCTGTTTTTAGGATAGTTACTCAGCTCCAAAATCAGGGAAATCGGTTTCGGGCTCCGGAATTCTGCGCAGAGTAAAAATGAATACGGAGCCATCGCCCGGAATGCTTTTGGCCCGGATGGTACCACCGTGGAGGTTGACAATTTTTTTGCAGATCGCCAGTCCGATACCGCTGCCTTCATAATCACCCGAATGAAGCCGGTTGAACGGATGAAAGATCTGTTCCGCAAAGCGGCTTTCGAAGCCAATGCCGTTATCGGAAATGGTTATTTCCACAAAATTTTCAGAATTCCTGCAATCGATACGAATATGCGGCCGGGTGTCGGATTTGGAATATTTCAGCGCGTTGGAAATGATATTCATAAACAACTGATGCATTTGAACCGGGATCGCGGTGATTGACGGTAAGGCATCGATGGTTATTTGCGCCTCTTTTTCGCGGATGATTATTTCCAGGTCATGACACACTTCCCGTACTATCGAATACAGGTTAACCGGTACAAATACCGGACTGTTTTTTTCAACGGTTAATCGTGAATATTCAGCAATGCCACTCATGAGCGACTGCATGCGCCGGGCGGCTTTATGAATTTTTTCCACCCGGTTCAGGATACGCTGATCGGGTGGTGAAGGGTGCATATTCATCAGCCAGTCGCTGTAAATAAGAATTTTTCGTACCGGTTCTTTCAGATCATGCGAGGCGAGCGAAGCATATTGTTCATTCTCCAGGTTGGTTAGTTCCAGCTTTCGCCGTTCGGCATGTAGTTCATGCTCAACTTTTTTCAGCTTACTGATGTCGCGAAGCGAAAGCAGATAAGCATCGGTATCGCGCCAGCGAAGCTTTGATGCCAGCATCTGTATGGTCAGAATTTTTTCCCTCCTGACCACTTCAATTTCCTGGATATCAAAAGGAGTTACGGGAAAGCCGAAGGGCTGACCGATCAATTGATCAGCGGGCTGATTGAAAATATGTCCGGCGGCCTTGTTGGCGAGGAGAATGATACCGTTGCGGTCTACAATCAGCACGCCATCGAGCAGATTTTCAAGAATTAGGTCCGTAGAATAAGCAGCTGTCATTTTTAAAAACATGGGGCAACATCAGCAGGTTAGGCTGAATCAGGGTCATGAATTTTTTTCAGTTATTTGGGGCATCCCGCCCAGTATCCCACTCATCATATTGAATTGATCGGTATGAATATTCATGTCATTTTCGTTGATTTCATACTCATAGATCCCTTTGGTATGCATTGAACCCCGCATTTTAAGCACAGCGATCACCCGGTGAATATTTCCGAACAATTCGGCATAACGGAGCAGTATAATCGAATCGGTGATGGTTGATATATGGCTGTCGGTAACGGAAGTTCCGCCAACAATATTGGTACTGGTAGAGGTAAACACCCCGGTGATTTCCTTCTTTTTTAAAAATGAGGTCAGTGAAACGAGAAATTCGCGAAAATTCTTTTTGCTGCTGCCTCTTTCTATCGCGGTAAGACTATCCAATGCGAAACGTTGGGGCTTATAGGCTTCGATCTCTTTTTCAATATTCAGCAGATGTTCTTCAAGACTCGCGTTTTCGGGATATACAGACTGCACCTGTAATAAGCCGCGTTTTTCCATTTCCGCAAAATCAATTCCCCATCCCAACGCATTGCGGGTAAGTTGCTCGCGGCTTTCTTCAAAAGCAATGAACAGGGTTTTTTCATTATGGTCGAAACCACCTTTGATGAATTCAGTAACCAGCAGGGTTTTACCGGTTCCGGTAGCGCCGGAAATTAATACGATCGAATCACGGAAAAAGCCATTACCGCACATTTCATCCAGTCGCAGGTTACCCGATGTAGCCCGTTTATTGGAAGAGCGCTGAACCAACTGAAGCCGAGTGAGCGGTATGATGTTAATGCCTGTATCGGGATTGATCACAAACGATTGTTCGCCCATACTATGACGCGAGCCCCGGTATTTCAGAATTTCAATAGTACGGCGTCTTTTTTCGAATTCCAGCACATTCCGCAGGATCAATACATTATCGGTAATATATTCTTCAACGCCGAAACGCGACACTGCGCCGTACTCTTCCAGTCGCTCACTGGTAATCAGTATAATAATGTTTTTCTTTTTCAGAAAAGACAGAATCCGGAAAATTTCACGTCGGATCACAGAGGGGTCGTTGAAATGCTGAAAGAGAGAGCCTATTGAATCAAGCACTACACGTCGGGCCTTTACTTCTTTGATGGCAGCCGTAATCCTGACGAGCAGGGCACCCAGATCAAACTGCCCAACCACTTCGGTTTCATTCACCAGGGGTATGGATGCATCAACAAATTTCCAGGTACCGGCTTCTTCCATAGCCGCAATATCCCATCCAAAAGACCGTACATTCTTCCTCAGGTCATCGGTATTCTCTTCAAAGGTTACAAAAACTCCGGGCTCATTAAATTGCCTTGCGCCTTCTATCAGAAACTGACATGCAAAAATAGTTTTCCCGCTTCCTGAACTTCCGGAAATCAGGGTAGCCCTGCCTTTGGGCAGACCACCATAACTGATGGCATCAAAGCCAGGTATGCCTGTCTTTGTTTTGGGTAACGATCCCGGAGAAAGGGATGTCCGCATATTACCGGCATCATTCTTCATACGTATATTGTTTATTCCATTAAAAAAGTGAATGCCTTAAGCGCATTCTGCACTTCACGCGTATCACCGATTACCCGTTTCTCGGGTGTCGGACGTTCGCGGATAATGGTAGGCACGGCTAAGATCTTATGTGATTCTGCTCGTTGTGGATCGTTGAGAATATTAAACACCTGTATTTCAAAAGAATCCTGCTTTAGCTCCTCTTCGCAGACCTTCCTGAATGAATTGATTGCAGGGGCATTACGGGCAACAGTACCCGCTATATATATACTGAATATAATCTTGCTCATAACTAATCACTACCCCTTAAGGCTAATGAATCAAGGCTATTAATATTGATTTCCGGGAGCGTATTCTTTCAAAAATAGACTTTTTGAAAGTGCACAATCCATTATAGCGGCTGTGATTTTCTCAGACTTTACTTTGTAGTTGATTCACTACAGGTACAGTTTATGATGCAGGAATTGCGAAACGCATTTTTAGGAAAGCTTATTAATGCATCTAACGAAAGTGATCAGGATAATTGGCAGAGCGGGAGCTAATGCGGAAAAGCTGAACAAAATGCCGGAAATGTTTATCTATCACCAAGTTGAAAAAGAAAGAATACCAGGTGATCAGTTACTGGTATTGTCGGCATTTGGCAGCATTTGCCGGAGATTATAAAGCAGGGCAAGTTCTTTCAATTCAACAATATTGTTGATGTTAAGCTTACTAAAACTCCGCAGCTTATACGTTCCTACGGTAGATGGTTTTAGTTTCAGGTGCATGGCGATTTCATGAATGTTATTTCCGTCGAGCAGGTAATTCAGAATTTCAAATTCGCGAAATGACAAGGTAGCAAAGGGAGAACTGTCCGACGTTTTTCCCGGCGCCAGGCTGTGTTGAACAGCAGGCAGATTATCCTTTAACGCCAAACGGCTTTTGATAACCTGGTCGAAGGCGTGTTTCATCTGTTCTATAGTCGATTCCTTTGGAATAAATGCACGGGCACCGGCTTTTCTCAACCGGCTACCGTAGATTCGCTCGGGCATTACAGAAAAAATAAGAATATAGGTTTGAGGATATTTGATCGACACCAGTTCTACCAGGCTGATTGTATCTGTATCCGGTATCTGGAGATCCATAACCAGAATATCAATATCGCGCTGGCGAAAGGCCTCCAGCAGATCATGTCCATCCGCCGCTTCATAGATTTTCAGTGCCGGGTAAAAATCATTTAATAATACATTCAGCCCTTTTCGCATTACAGCATGGTCATCAACAATCAATACATTTCCATTGTGCATACGCCTGTTTTTTTGGAGTTGAACAATTTGTAGCGTTATAACTACAAAGGTTAAACCAGAGTACCTGATTCCCCGGATTGAGGAAGATTTCAGGTTGTTGCATCTCCTCAAAGCTGCTGGGGTAGCGGGTTTGCAGAAAGTGTTAAAACCATTCTCTTTCTATTAAATAAGTGATTTTCAACCTGAAATATATTGTTGTAAAAAAATTCAGTAAAATCCGAACTGCAGCAAGCAGCAAACCAGAAAGATTATTGTCAATTATGACGGCGTTCTTTTATAACGCTGTTAACTTATGACCCTTTTATACCCGGTGCTCAACGCTCTTCCGGCACCCTGCCTGATCGTAAATGTTGATTCTTCTGACCATTTAATTCTATTTTCTAACCGGGCTTTTAATGATCTGCTTCATATTCAAACGGATATACGCGGGAAGTCGCTGGCGGATGTGATTAATCAACAGGAGCATGCGTTCAATATTGAATTGAATTTACTGCGGCTGGCCATTGAAGACGCTGTTACTACAGGTATGCCAACTGCACCGGCAACCCTGCTTTCCGAAGCTGCAAACCCTGCACGGGGTTACCGTTATTATGTAAAGGCTACGATAATTCCGATCAGGGATGAGGAAGGAAATACAAACAGGGTTCTTATCAGTCTGGAAAATAATACCGCACTAACCCATGCCGGAAACCGGCTTGCCCGCTATGATGCGGTGCTGCAGCGACAACTTATTGAAGCTATAGCCACAACGAAAGAAACCGAGCGACTGAAGATCGGAAGAGAATTACACGATAATATTCACCAGCTACTCAATACCGCACGGCTTTACCTGGAACGGGTGATAGCAATGGAGCATCCGGGTGAACGGTTTTTAAAACAGGCGCACGCATTAATAGAACAGGGCTTGCGTGAAATCAGAACCCTCTCGCACGAATTGAATCATTCTATTCAGCCCGAAGCCTCCCTGATTCGTTCTATAGAAGATCTTCTGGATCAGCTCACGGAATTAAAATCCATTCAGGTGATCCGCGATCAGCAACTGCCGGATGAATCCGCTCTTCCTGACCATCTTAAAACCTCACTCATCCGCATTGTACAGGAACTGGTTGCCAATATCATCCGTCATTCCGGAGCCGATACGGTGTATTTATCGCTGCGTTACAGCCCGGGTATGCTTAGCTTAACCGTTCATGATAATGGCTGTGGTTTTGATGCGCGTCAACAATATGCAGGAATGGGTTTACGAAATATCAAAAGCCGCGTTTCCGAATTGAACGGCACTTTTCAACTGATTTCCGAACCAGGTAAAGGATGTAAAATACAGGTGGAGATACCCATAGAAGACGCCTAAGTGTCGTTAGTTGTAAATCCGTGAATTGATATTTGTTGGGGATTATTCCTGAACCCGTTATTAGGGGATACAGGTTTTATTCATTGGTATAGCCCTGTATTGACAACCATTTCCGGAGTGCCTGCAGCCAATCGGCCTTATAAATAAAATTGTCGCGCATCGCCCAGCCATGACCACCGCTGGGATAAACATGCAGCTCTGCCGGCACCTCCTGTGCATGCAGGGCCTGGTAATACAGCAGGCTGTTGACCGGCAATACAGTCTTATCATCACCGCTCAACGCGATAAACGCTGGTGGCGAATTTTTTTTCACCTGCAGCTCGCAGGAGTATTGTTTTTCTTTTTCCCGGGTGATATTTTCGCCCAATAAGCGTTTCCGCGATCCCGGGTGAGCATGCAAACTGTCCATCGATATTACCGGGTATAGCAACACCTGAAATGCCGGCCTGGTAGCTTCAGTAAACTGTGTAGCCAGGGTAGCGGCAAGATGCCCGCCCGCCGAAGAACCGATCACGCCGATCTTTCCGGGATCGATCTTCCACGCTTCAGCATGAGCCTGAATTCGTTTCATCGCCTGCAGGGCATCGCGGAGAGGAATGGTTGAATTGCCATTGGGTAAACGATATTTGAGCACGATCACGGCAATGCCCTGCTCATTAAACCAGGGAGCAAAATCAGCCCCTTCTTTCTTCATTTGTAAATTGAGGTAACCGCCACCCGGTAAGGTAAGTAAGGCAGCGCCGGATGGGTTTTTTGGCAGATATACCGTAAGCGTAGGAGTGCTGACATTCGAAACCACCCCTCCCGGCTCATTCAGCTCCGGACCCGAAAGACCATTGGCATCAGTAGCCCCATCAGGATATAACGGCAACTCGATTGGCTGCCAGGCATAAGCCGAATGTAGCCCTATACACAGGAGGATACAAATTAATCGTATCATACGCTTTTATTAGTTCGCTAAAATACCGAATAATCCCAGTATCCTTATTGGCAACAGCCCATCTTAAAGCCAGATGCCTATATTGGCATTCATTGTCCCTAACTCCCATGGAAAATCAATTTACCTGAACCGATTATTTTCGAACATGCTGATATTGAATCTGCACCGGGTAGTGATCGGATAGGTTGTCGGTATCGCTGGTTTTGATAATAGTGGCTTCGGTCAGTAAGCCGGCCATAGCTTCATTCACCCAGATATAATCGATGCGGCGGAGCACCGAATTTTTCGATGCATGACCTTTGGTGGGGACACTGTTTGAGAATCCCGAATTTTTTAAGGTATAAGAATCCTGAAATCCTGCAGCGATCAATTTATCCGTTACCGTATAATCGATCCGTCCATTGTTGAGGTTATGCCGGTAAATAGTTTTGCCTTTCACAATAGGCAGACCGCTTTTGGGTTCAAGCCGGCCTTCTGATTTCAGCATTCGCTTCAGGAGGTCTTCTCCATACATGGCCGAATCCGATGCCGCCACGGCATTCAGGTCGCCGGCTATGATGACCGGCTCATCGCGGGGCAGCAGCCGTGCGTGAGCGAGTATCACATCCATATCATTTCTCCTGCTCTGTACATCGAAGGGTGAAAGATGCGTAACAAAAACATGGATACCATCAATATTCGCATACAGATAGGAATGCCAGAAGTTGGTGGTTTTTTTATGCACCAGTACGATAGGAAACTTTGAACTCAGCGCGATAGGATGCGTAACGCCGGTATTGATTGCTACATAAGGATGCTTATAGCGGGCTGCCAGTTTTTCCAGCGCCTCCTCATCATAACCGTTTAATTCCTGATAAGCGATAATGTCAGGATCCTCCTGCTTTACCCAGTCAACAAAGCGATCGGTTAATGCCGAATCGCCGTTAAGTCCGTGCAGTACATTATAACTGATGAATTTTCTTGAGCTCTGCTGCGCCAGGCCCTGCAGCCCGACAGTCAACAGCAGCAGCAGGGCCAGGTATTTAGTCATGTTCATCATGTTATACGCTTTTTTAGTATCCCGGATTCTGTTCCAGATTATCATTGATCAGGATTTCTTTCGATGGTATTGGCCAAAGGTATTGCCTGGAAGGATCAAAATTACGGGCAACAAGTTCTTTGATCAGCCCTGTTGCGTGCATAGGACCGAAGTCGGGCAGCCATTCTTCATCAATTTCAACAACAGAGGGGAAAAACCAAAGGCCCTGGTTCACCACTTTAGCGCGCAGATCTGCCGGATCGAGCATTCCATAGATGGGGCGGGTCAAAACTTTTTCAGCAATCCGCCAGCGGATGATATCGTCAAAACGCCGGTTCTCCCAGGCCAGTTCAATGCGGCGTTCATTCCTAATGATCTGGCGCAGTTTCGACTGATCGGTTTCTGTAATGGCCGGGTATTCGCCTGTTGCTGTCACCGGCACGCCATACGCCCTCGCCCGCACCTGGTTCAGCGCGTCGTACAGCGATTGATCCAGTTCGTTAAGTTCCATTTTGGCTTCAGCATACATGAGTAACACATCGGCATAGCGCATGATGATGATATCGAAATCCGACATCTTATCATCTGACCAGTCTTCATTCACCCATTTCTTCAGGGCAAGGCCATTGTAAGAGGCAAACTGATCCACTACCCGGTTTGCACGATTTCGGATAGGCATACCCGTTGCAAAATTGTGCACATCAATTGCATCGGGATGCGGATTATAAATTATCCCGAGGAAAGGCGTTTCGAATTCCACGATGGTCATCGCCAGGCGTGGGTCGCGATTTTTAAAAGGATTTCTGGGATCATACAGCGGCGATTCATCTACCGGCAGGCCATCGGTGCAGGGAAAGGCGGCGAACAGTTCCCAGGAAGGAACGGCAACGGCATTGCCTCCATTTGTTCTGGGATAGAAGTTGGTGGTTGTCCAGTATGAGCCCAGCTCAAATGAGCGGGGTATAGCAAAAATGGTTTCGCCGGAGTTTTTGGTGGTAGAATGAAAATATTCTTCGAAATCAGGATGCAGGATATATTCATTCAGCTCAATACAGGCTTTTGCCGCGTCACGTGCTATTGCCCAATCGCCCATATACAAGGCGGTACGCGCTTTCATGGCCAATGCTGCGCCTTTGGTTGCCCGTTTCAGTTCATTATTACCATAGCTCACCGGCAGGTGTTGTATGGCTTTATCGAAATCATCATATACCGCCTGTTTGATAATGGATTTATCGGTACGGCCTAATTCAAAAGCCTGGTCAATATCGATATAATCGGTGTAATAGGGCACATCGCCATACAGGAAGATCAGTCGCCCATAAAAACTGGCGCGCATGAAATGTGCTTCGCCGGCAAACTGGTTCAGCTTTTCTTCGCTCACGCGACCGCGGGCGTTATCTAAACTGTTCAGGATGGTATTGGCCCGGGTGATGCCCTTATAGGTGTTGAGCCAGGTATTTTCCGCCATATTCCATTCACTGGTAATGGAGGCTGTGCTGAACGCGTGAACGGCCTGGCGCTGAGTCCAGTTATCGGTCATACGCTCGGTTTCCAGATTTATTTCCAGCAGCCAGAGGTATTCCCGGTAGAGATCATTAAGTGAAAGGGAAAGCTCTGTTTCATCGGAATACCAGTTTTCACTTGAGCCTTCCGATAACGGATTCAGATCAAGTTTGGTACAGGATGCCAGGATTGAGGTGATGAGCAGTAGTGCAACTATCTTCTTCATAATAAATGTCATTAAAATTTAACGGAGAGTCCAAGGTTGAAAATTGAACTGATGTAGGTATTATAGGCCGATTCAGGATCCCAGCCTTTAGGGAAACGGTCGATGGATAACAGGTCTGTACCGGATACGAACACCCGAAGATCGCGGATGCCGGTGCGGTTCAGTACTTTTCCGGGGATAGTATATCCGATGACCACATTTTTCAACCTGAAATATCCTCCGTTGATGAACCAGAAATCCGAATTGGCATAGTTGTTATTTTCTCCCGAGGTGTACGAAAGCCGGGGATATTTTGCATTAGCATTGGCTTCTTTGGTATTGTACACGCTCCAGTAATTCCCATCGATTATTTGTGGCGCGTTGGTCCAGCCACTGTGAAAAGGCTTTACCATATTGGCATTCAGCCGGGTATTTTCCTTGCCCACACCCTGGAAGGCCAGGCTGAAATCGAAATTTTTATATTGAATGGAGATATTACCGCCGAAGAGGTAGCGGGGCAGTGATCCGCCCAACAGCACACGGTCGTAGTCGGGAGATATCTTTCCATCAGGAACTCCGTCGGGACCACTTATATCAAGGTATTTTACATCCCCGGGTTTTACAGAATTGTGCAGCCTGGGTGAATTGGCCACATCATCCGCATCGAGGAATAATCCGGCGGAACGATAGCCATACCATTCATTGAATTCGCTGCCTTCACGAATGATCTGTGCTCCATCAAGTACGATACCCCCAAGGTTGCCCATTTTGGTACGACTGTCGGAAACATTTACCGATACGGAATAGCGGAAATCGCGGATGCGATCGCGCCACCCGAGCTGGAGATCCCATCCCTTCGTATACATCTCACCGGTATTCTGCTGCGGGTTTTCAAAGCCCATATAATCCGGTATTTCCAGTTCGAGCAACATGGCTTTGGTGGTCTTATTGTAATAATCAGCGCTTACACTCAGCCGATTGTTTAGGAAATAAGCATCCAATCCGAAATTGGCGGTTTCTGTAATTTCCCAGGTGATGTCGTGTATAGCATAAGCAAATTGCGCGGCGGTAATGCTGGAGACAACGGAATTGCCCTGATAGAATAAGGCATTGGAGTAGCCGATTGACGACTGATAAGGATAATTCCCGATCCGCTCATTACCCAGTTGACCCCAGGATGCCCGGAGTTTCAGGTGTGAGAAGATATTCTGTGCTTTCATGAAATTTTCTTCGGTTACCGCCCATCCTGCCGATAGGGATGGAAAGCTTCCCCAGCGGTAATCGGGATGAAAACGCGAGGATCCGTCGTGGCGGATATTCGCCTGCAGAAAATACTTGTTGTTGTAATCATAAATAAGGCGACCGAAGTAAGAACGGTAGGCCGTTTCATACGCATTGCCTGAATTGTACATGAAGTCGAGCGGACCCAGGTTCAGGTATGGATAATTCGACAATACATAATTCGATGCGCGTGCGCCCATTGTTTCATTATGGTTGTAATAATCTTCATATCCCGCCAGCAGGTTAACACTATGGCCTCCGAAATTTTTCACATAGGTGGCAAGGAGCTGTTTGGTCAGGGCCCGGTTCTCATCGCGCCCTTCATTCAGCACTGTATTGTTATGCCCGGCAATGAATCCACCGAAAACAGTAGGGTCATCAGCCGGTGAATAGGTGATCTTTTTGCTAAAGTCCTTGGTTTTGGCAAACTGGAACTGCGGCGCCAGCACGGCAGATATAGTTAATGCTTTAATCGGTTTGAAGTCGAGCGATATCCGTCCGTTCAGTTTATTCCTCCAGGTGTTGCTGAACCCGCCATGATGCAGGGCAGCATAGGCATTTGATCCGTTCTTACCGTCGGCCAAACGTCCATCATCCCACATGGCGGCATAGGTC